>NZ_PINZ01000016.1:0-68999 GCF_002810305.1 Halomonas sp. 141 | reverse complement strand
CGCACTCGACACACCGGATACGCCGCAGTGAGCCCAAGTGCTTGCTGACAAGAGACGCACACAATACACGTCAAAAATACGTCAAGAACACCTCAGCATGATATGCATTACCTGTTACGCCTGACGACCATAGCACGCGTGAACCACCTGATCCCATGCCGAACTCAGAAGTGAAACCGCTTAGCGCCGATGGTAGTGTGGGGTCTCCCCATGTGAGAGTAGGTCATCGTCAGGCACTTATTAAGTAGAAAGCCCCGAGCACACTGTGTTCGGGGCTTTTTGCTGTGCGTTAAATTTGTCGTTGGGAAAGGTCGTCGAGAAACGTTCGTTGGGAAAATTCCTCAGCAAAAAAACACCCAGCCTGTGGCTGGGTGAGAGTGACTTTACAAGAGATCGGCCGCTAGGCGTCTCTGCGGTGTTGGCATACGCCTCCGGCCCAGGTTTCATAGATAGCGCGGTCATCGGCGAGCATCATCAATGCAAATAGCCGTTCACCGAGGGTGGTGCAGTGCTGGCTACGTCGCTGCAGCAGGGACGTGGCGTCAGGGTCGATCACGACAAAGTCAGCTTCGTAGGAAGGTGCCAACTGTCCAATGTGGCTATCCAGAGAGAGGGCTTTGGCGTTGCCGTGGGTGAGGCCATAAAATCCTTGCCAGGCGGTCAGTGGCTGACCACGCAGTTGGCCTACCTGATAGGCGCTTTTCAAGGTGCCGAAGCCTGAAAGATCCGTGCCTGCGCCAATGTCGCTGGCATAGGTAAATGCCATGCCCGTCTCTCGGGCAGCGTCTCGGTCGAACAGGCCGCTACCCAGGAACAGGTTGGAGCTGGGGCAAAAGGCGATATTGGCGCCGCGCTCTGCCAACCGTTGGCGCATGCCGTTGTCCAAATGAATACCGTGGGCAAAGGTGCTGCGTGGGCCGACGAGCCCTGCTTCTTCGTAAACGGCCAAATAGTCTCGACTGCCGGGAAACAGTTCCGCCACCCAGTCCAGCTCTCCGCTGTTCTCGGCGAGGTGGGTCTGCAGCCATAGGGTAGGGTCATTGCGCAGCAGGGCACCTGCCGCGTCCATTTGCGCTCTGGTCGAGGTGGGCGCAAAACGCGGGGTAACGCTGTAACCGAGGCGCTGCTTCCCGTGCCAGTCCTCGATGAGCCGCTCTGTGTCGGAGATACCCGAGACGCCATCCATCAAGGCATCGGGGGCATTGCGATCCATCAGTACCTTGCCTACCAGCATGCGCAGCTGCCGCTTTTGGCAGGCTGCAAAAAAGGCATCCACGGAGCCCGGGTGGCTCGAGCCAAACACTTGCGCGGTGGTGGTACCTGCGCGCAGCATTTCGCTCAAGAACGCTTCCGATAACGCCTTGGCGTGATCATGATTGGCGAACTGGCACTCGGCCGGAAACGTGTAGTCATTCAGCCAATCCAGCAGTTGGCGCCCATAAGAGGCCATGATGTCCAACTGGACATAGTGGACGTGAGTATCGATGAATCCTGGCATGATGATCTTGCCGCGATGGTCGATCACTTCCGCTGCTTTAGGCAACTGATCAACCAGCCCGGCATAATGCCCCACTGCATGGATATGCCCACCCTTCAGCCACAAGAGGCCGTCAGCGTAGTGTTCCAGACTGCCAGGGTGGGGCAGGTTGCCATCGCCGGGATCGTTGGGAAAGCTGATTAATTCAGCGCGGATAAGCGTATCGGTGGGCAAGGTCATATCAACTCGAGTGCGTTGCAGTAGGGGCAAAAAGCGCGCGTAGCGTAGCGCTATCCAGGCCACGGGTCTCGGTGGCATAGGGTTGGTCGGTCAACCAGAGTAATTCCGTCACCACGCTCAGCGCGATGGCGTAGGGGGTTTTATTGCTGAGCTTGGTATTCCTGACCGAGCCGATGGGGCAGCGCACGCGCTGCAGTATCGGCTGGTCGACTCCTGCTCGGGAAAGGCGCCCTTTGAAACTCGCCCACTTGCTGTCGGAGCCTATCAATCCAATGGACGCAATATCGGCACGCTCCAGCAACCCCTTGATCAAGGCATAATCCTCATCATGATCGTGGGTCATGACCAGAGCATGGGTGCCAAGGGGTAAGCCTGCCACCGTATCTCCAACGTCGCCCAGTAAATGACAACTCAAGCGTGCACGAGGGACATCTGATTGGAAAGCATCGGCGCGGCTGTCATACCAATCGAGCTGCCAAGGCAGAGGAGCGCTGAGTTTGACTATCTCGCGCCCGACATGCCCCGCGCCGAACAGGGCAATGTGAGCGGTGGCGCCCAGAAATACTTCCAGCAGGACGTTGACCAGCCCGCCACAGCACTGCCCGCTACGCCCGCCCAGCGAAAAGGATTCCAGTGAGAACCCCGCTTGGCGCTGGCTCAAGAGGGAGCGAGCCTGCTGAATGGTCTGCCACTCGAAGGTGCCGCCGCCCAGCGTATCGAAGACAGCGTGTTCGGTAATCACCATGCGTGCGCCAGGCTCCCGGGGCGTGGAGCCTGCGCTGGTCATCTGGGTGGCCAAGACATGAGGCGTGCCGTGGCGTTGACAATGGTCGAGGGCGGCATGCCAGGTCATGGGCGTTTCATGGGTCATAAGGCACTTTTCCGAATGGCATGCGCTGCCAGCATGACACGCTCGGGCGTGGCCGGGGTATCCAGACGCGGCGAGCTGCGGTAGTCATCCAGGCTGGCGAGGGCATCGCGCAGGGCCGACCAGACGCATATCCCCAGCATGAAGGGCGGCTCACCCACCGCTTTGGAGCGGTACAGGCTGGCCATGGAATTAGGGTGTCCTTCCAGCAGTTCGACATTGAAGACGCTGGGCAGATCCCCGAAGGTGGGAATTTTGTAGGTCGCTGGACCATCGCTGACCAGCGTCCCTTCACTGTTCCATTTGAGCTCTTCGCTGGTCAGCCAGCCCATGCCCTGAATGAAACCGCCTTCTACCTGACCAATGTCGATGGCCGGGTTGAGCGAGTTGCCGACATCATGAAGTATGTCGACACGCTCGACCTGATACTCGCCGGTCAACGTGTCGACACTGACCTCCGCCGCTGCCGCGCCAAAGGCGTAATAATAAAATGGGCGGCCTTGGCCGGTCGCGCGATTGTAATGAATCAGTGGCGTCGCGTAGAAGCCTTTCTCGGACAGCGAAACCCGATGTAAATACGCCGTTTGCACCAGCTCGCCCCAGGCAATACGGCGCTCACTTTCGCCTATGCCTGCGATGAGCATACCGTCCCTCATCTCCATGCCTTCACGATCCAGCCCGCCCTCGAAGTGGTTGGCGGCAAAATCGAACAGACGCTCACGCAGTTTGATGGCAGCATCGCGGGCGGCCATGCCGTTCAAATCCGCACCGCTGGAGGCTGCCGTGGGGGAAGTGTTCGGCACCTTGTCCGTTCGTGTGGCGCTGATGCGCACGCTCTCCAGATCCAGCCCCAGTTCCAGAGCCACCACCTGGCAGATCTTGGTGTGCAGGCCTTGCCCCATTTCAGTGCCGCCGTGGTTGATCAGGATGCTGCCATCGGTATAGACGTGTAGCAGCGCGCCGGCCTGGTTGAGGTGCTGGGCGGTGAAGGAGATGCCGAACTTGACGGGTGTCAGTGCCAGCCCTTTCTTGATGACGGAGCTGGAGGCGTTGAAGTCCCGTATCTGCTGTCGACGCGTCCAGTACTCGCTGCGTTGCTCGAGGCGCTCGACGAGCGTGTGAAGCAACTGCTTCTGGTCGACCTGCTGCCCGTAATGGGTCATGTCGCGTTCGGGACGATAAAAGTTGCGCTTGCGGATGGTCAGCGGGTCTTCACCGACATGGCGGGCAATATCGTCCATGGCCGCTTCGATGATCATCATGCCCTGGGGGCCGCCAAACCCGCGAAAAGCGGTGTTCGATGCGGTGTGGGTGCGGGCGCGATGGCCGGTGACTCGGGCATTGCCCAGTGAGTAGGCATTGTCTGCGTGAAACATGGCGCGGTCGACAATGGCATCGGAAAGGTCGGGGGAGTAGCCGCAGTCGCCGATCACGGTAATGTCGCTGCCTTGAATCACTCCCTGTGAATCGATGGCCAGCCGATAGCGGCTGTGAAAGGGGTGGCGCTTGCCAGTGGCGCGCATGTCGTCACGTCTGGGCAGGCGAAGACGCGTGGCCTTGCCGGTGCGTCGTGCGATGAGGGCAGCAATGCAGGCCCAGGGGGATGCCTGGGTTTCCTTGCCTCCAAAACCACCCCCCATGCGCCGTACTTCAACCGTGACGGCATGAAATGGGATACCAAGCACTTCGGCAACCAGCTTTTGGGTTTCACTGGGGTGCTGGTTGGAGGTGTGAACCATGACGCCTTCGTCTTCGCTCGGAATGACGACGCACGCCTGGCCCTCCAGATAGAAGTGCTCTTGTCCACCAATGAACAGCGCACCTTCCAGCACGTGTTCAGCTTGCTCCAGTGTGGTCTGCCAGTCACCACGCTGTTGGGTGTGGCTGGGGCGAACGAACTCCTCTTGAGCAGCGGCTTGAACGGCATCCAGCTGTGCTGGCAGCTTGTCGATCTGCACATCGGCAAGCAGAATCGCTTGACGCGCCGCCCCCAGGGAAGTGGCAGCCACGGCAAACAGGCACTGCCCTGAATAGCTGATCTCACGCTCGACGAAGATAGGGTCGCCAGGGAAGACCGGGCCGATGTCCGTGTGGCCAGGCACGTCGTGGAATGTGATCACGTCGACCACCCCGGGGGCGCTGCGAACGGCCTCCAGGTCGAGGTGCGTCAAGGTGCCGTGGGCCACCGGTGAGAGCCCCAGAGCCACGTGTAAAGCATCAGCAGGTGTCTTGAGGTCGTCGATATAGAGTGCTTTCCCCGTCACATGTTTTTCGGCGCTCTCATGAAAGCTGGAGGACCCCGCCTGGCGCTGTCCGCGGCTGTCCACGGTATGGCGCGCCAGGGGGGCCGCGCCATGTATACGCTGGTCGAGCTCATGCCGGGCCCGGCGACTGTCGTTGTCGAGTTTAGTGAGCGTACGCATGCAACATGACCTCCTGTTCTGGTGATGAAAGCGACAAGTAGAGTCGTTCCAGCAGATTGGCGGCCGCCAGCTGACGATACTGCTGGCTGCCTCGCACGTCACTCATGGGCTCGAACTCATCTTGCAGCGCTTGCCGGGCCGCTTGAAAGGCCTGTTTGCCTACCCGTTGCCCTTCCAGCGCGGCCTCCGTTGCCGGGGCACGTCGGGGCGTGGCGGCCATCCCGCCGAAGGCGATGCGCACGTCGCTTAACTTGCCGTCCTCCAGGCGGTAGCTAAAGGCACCCAGAACGGCAGAGATATCGTCTTCACGGCGTTTAGAGAGCTTCCACACTCTGAGAGAAGCACTCTTCTCCAGAGCAGGAATAAAGATACGTGTGATGACCTCATCGGCGGCCAGCGCCGTTTTCTTATAATCGATAAAGAACGCCTGCAGCGGCAAACAGCGGGTACCCGCATGGCTGGCCAGTTCGAGATGAGCGCCGAGTGCCAGCAGTACGGGTGGGGTATCACCAATGGGGGATGCATTGGCGATATTGCCGCCGAGGGTTCCCCGGTTACGCACTTGTTCCGAGCCCAGCCGATGGAGCAGGTGCGCGAAAGCGGGGAAGTGAGTTGCCAGCAGCGGAGCAAGCCGCGAATAGGTCACCGCCGCGCCGACCCACCATCCTTCCTGCCCCTGAAAGGTCGCTGGCGAGATCATGCTCAGCTCGGGCACGCGAGTGGTATCGATCAGTTGATCCAGTGCGGCCAAGCGCTGGGTCGTTTCCAGCCATAGGTCCGTGGCGCCAGCGACCAGTCTGGCATTGGGCAGGTCGCGCCGCAGCGCTGTCAGTTCGCTCAGCGACCTCGGCTGTGCAAATAGCGGGCCTTCCTGAGGGGCTTGTGTGGAGTTGTCGCCATCCTGCGAGTCAGACAGCGTGGCATCCCACCATTGAGGCGGCTGCCAGTCGCTGGCGTGCATGGTCAGCGCGGCATCACGAATCGGGCGATAGCCCGTGCAGCGGCAAAGGTTGCCACCCAGCGCGGCTTCCAGACGTTCGGGGGTCAAGGGGGCAGGTTGGCGCTGCTGTTGCGTATGCAAACTGAACAGCGACATGACGATGCCCGGCGTACAGAAACCACACTGGCTGCCGTGGCAGTCGATCATGGCGCGCTGCGCAGGGTGCAAGGAGTTGCCCTGCGACAGGCCTTCCACAGTGACGAGATGTTGGCCATGCAGTTGATGGGCCGGGGTAATGCACGCATTGACCGTCAGGAACGGTGGCTGGTCGGGGTCGCTGCTTTTCAAGGCAACCGTACAAGCGCCACAGTCGCCGGACGCGCAGCCCTCTTTTGTGCCCGTGGCCCCCAAATGGTCGCGTAACAGCGTTAGAATACTGGTCTCAGGGGGCACTCGACACTGTTGACGGGTGCCATTGAGCAGAAACTCAATCGTTGCCATGCCAAACTCCGTTATGATTGTTCTGACCGATTGGTCAATAATGGTGAGCTTGGGACAAAAAAGCGTGGCTTGCAAGACTTTGTTGTCAGCGCGTTTTGTTGCCCTGAAACGATGCATGAAGAGCGAAAATGCCCCTTTTTGCAGCGTTGTCCGACGTTGGGCCTGAGCTGATCGGCACAACCCGAGCCTATATCAAGGAGCTTACTCAATGACGCTTGATACCGCTAACCATGAGAGCGCCAGCAGGGACCGCATCGAGCAGACGATATTGAGTGCCGCCGAACAGGTGTTTGCTCAGCATGGTTATCGCGGAGCCAGCCTGCAGTCGATTGCCGACGTCGCGGGTTTGCCCAAGGCCAATATCCTCTATTACATGGGGAGCAAGCAGGCGCTCTATGTGCGACTACTGAATCGCATGATGAAGCGCTGGAACGCGGTGCTGGAAGACATTACCCCTGCGAGTGACCCAGCAGCCGTATTGAGCGATTTTATTCGCACCAAAATGGTGCTTGGTCAGCGCTATCCCGAGGGTTCCAGGCTGTTTGCGGCTGAAATTCTGGGCGGCGCACCTTTTCTGAAGGATTACCTGAACGGTGAGCTGAGAGAGTGGGTCAGTAGCCGTGCCGCTATCATGCGAGAGTGGTCGCGGCAGGGGAAGATGGATGATGTGGATCCTCGTTGGCTGATTTTTCTGATCTGGTCATCCACCCAGCACTATACCGAATATAGTGCCCAGGTGAACGGCATTCTCGGCCAGGAGGCACTGGCCGAGGAAGACATCGACGCTATTTGTCGCTTCCTGGAGCATGTGATCTTGAAAGGCTGTGGCATAGAGCGCCCAGTCGTATCCATTGCATGAGTTCGACCATGCCTGAGCTGCCCATCGAGCAACACCTGGCGTCGATCGAAGACGCTCTGGACACCCACTCTCGCCTCATCCTGGTGGCGCAGCCCGGCGCGGGCAAGACCACCCGCGTGCCCTTGAGACTCATCGAACGCCCCTGGGCGCGTGGCCAGCGCCTGCTGATGCTCGAACCTCGGCGGGTGGCGGCCAGGTTGGCGGCGACTTACATGGCCGCTCAGTTGGGTGAGCCGGTGGGTAAGCGTATTGGCTATCGCATGCGCGGTGATCAACGGGTGGGGCCTGATACGCAGCTGGAAGTGATCACTCAAGGGGTGCTGACGCGCATGCTGCAGGATGACCCGCTGCTGGAGGGGGTGGCCGGCATTCTCTTCGATGAGTTTCATGAACGCAGTATCGAGTCCGACCTGGGTCTGGCGCTGGCAATGGACGTGCAGCAAAGCATTCGTGACGATCTCCGCCTGGTGGTGATGTCCGCGACGCTGGATATAGAGGCGCTGCGTACCTTGCTGGGCGAGCATACTCCGGTGATCGAGAGCAGTGGCCGCGCCTTTCCGGTCACCACGCTATATCGGCCAGCTGTTGGCGGTGAGACCGCCGCCATGGCGGCGCGCAGCGTCGTGGAGGAGGCCGTGGCGCTGGACGATGCCCAGGACATATTGGTCATCTTGCCCGGCGTGGCGGAGATCCGTCGGCTCGCCCAAGTGCTGGCGTCATCAACGCTGACGCTGGATATTCGCACGCTGCATGGCGGCATGACGCTGGATGCTCAACAAGCCGCACTTAGCCCTGGTACGCAGCGGCGGGTGATCATTTCCACCTCGATTACCGAATCGAGCCTGACGGTCGACGGCGTCAACGTCGTCATTGACGCAGGCCTTGAACGGGTGCCCGAGTTCAGTGCCCAAACAGGGCTTACGCGATTGACCACCCGTCGCGTCAACCGCGCCAGCGCCGACCAGCGGCGTGGGCGCGCGGGGCGCCAGCAATCAGGCTACTGCTATCGTCTGTGGGCGCAGGACCAGCCGCTGGTCGCGCACCGTGAACCCGAGATGCTGCAGGCCGATCTCTCGCGTCTGGCGCTGGAACTGGCGCTATGGGGCGTTAATTCACCCGACGCGCTGGCCTGGCTATCTCCACCGCCCAGGGGCGCATGGCAGAGCGCACGCGACCTTCTCCAGCGGCTGGGGCTGCTCGACCAGGCAGGCGGGCTGACACCGCTGGGGCAGCAGTGCGGTACCTTGCCGGTGGAGCCTCGCCTGGCCGCGATGCTGGTGCGCTCCAAGGCGGGAGAAAATACCGCGCTGGCCTGTGCGTTGGCAGCGCTGCTGGAGGGCCGGGAACGTCTTGAGGGAACACTGCAGGAAGCCCTGGCCGCTCGGCTGAAAACACCTTCTGCATTCCCAACCTGGCACCAGGAAGTCAAGCGTCTGGCGGCGCTGATGGGCTGCACGGTGCCGTCACGCCTTGATCTGGAGCCTCTGGGTGAGCTGCTTGCGGTGGCGTTTCCTGACCGAGTGGCCCAGCTCATGAACCTCGGACGTTTCAAGCTGGCCAATGGCAAGACGGCAACGCTATCGCCGCAGCACCCGTTGGCCAACGAGCCGTATCTGGTGGCCGTTCACCTCGACAGCGCTAGCCGTGATGCACCGATCCAGAGGGCAGTGCCCCTCTCCGAACAGGCTTTGCGAGCCCTGTATCCGGCGACGGCGACGTGGCACGAACGGGTTGCCTGGCAAGAGCCGCCGGGCAAGCTGGTGGCCGACGCAGTGCAGTGTCACGGTGAGCTGGTATTGGCGGTACGCCCGCTCCAGACGCTGCCCGCCGCCGCTGCCGAGAAAGCGCTGATGAGCGCTTTGCAGCGCCGCCCTGCAGCTTTGCTGAATGACGAGGTCAGGCGCTTGCAGGGGCGCATGGCGCTGCTGGCGCGTACTTTCCCGGGCCAGTGGCCCGACTGGTCCGATGCTGGATTGGTGGATGATCTGGAGGGTTGGCTGGCGCCTTATGTGGCCGGTATGACTCGGCTGGGACAGGTCGAAAAGCTGCCCTTCGCGCGGTGCCTGCTGGAGACGCTGACGTGGGAAGCGCAGAGTGCGTTTGCCCGCTTGGTGCCTACCGGGCTCAGGGCGCCTGGTGGCAACACGATTACGCTGGACTATCTGCCCTGCCTGGAGGGCAGGCCGCCGGTGCTGGCACTGAAGCTGCAGGAGGCCTTTGGCTGGCAAGAAACACCGACCGTGGCCGAAGGGCAAGTGGCCGTGATGATTCACCTACTGTCACCGGCACGACGCCCCCTGCAGGTCACACAGGACTTGCGTAGCTTCTGGCTGACCGGCTACCCGGAGGTGAGAAAAGAGATGCGCGGGCGGTATCCAAAGCACCCCTGGCCAGAAGATCCTTTGTCAGCCCAAGCCACGGCACTGACCAAGCGCCGCTTGGGCAACGCTTGAAGGTGCCAATGCGTGCTCTTTACTCTTGTGCGGATTCCGGTACTTCTCCGGGGCGTTGATAGCGTACCCCGTCCGCACGAGGCTCTTCGTAACGCTTGTTTTCATCCTCGGAAACAACCCCAAAGATCGTTTCCTGTGAGCCATCTGGCCACGTGTAAGTGGTGCAGCCCGCCAGGCTCGATAGACCAAGAACAACAACGACACCAGACAGCGTGATACGACGCTTGGGCATGAAAAACTCCCTAAAGTTGACACATGCTCATGAAAAAGGGGGATGACGAGTGCTGCGTAGTGTGAAGCGCACGATCACTGCTCGCAAGCTAATTTCCTCGGCCCGACATCAGCGCTGAAAAGGCGGGCAGTGGCGAGTATCCATGCCTTGTGTCTATGCTGAACAGGCAGCCCGCTTTTTTCAAAAAGAGCATTTGGCAGTCGATCAGGCAATCTGAGGCTGATGAGAGGGGGGAGGGGGTATGTGGTCAGTCTTGAAGTCGGTGCTGGCAGCGTTGATCGGGGTTCAGAATGACCGCCAACGTCGCCAGGATTTCTCCAGCGAGCGTCCCGGTGCGTTCATCGTGACGGGTATCGTCGTGACGCTCCTGTTCGTACTGGTCATTGCCTGGTTGGCCCAGTGGGTCGCTGGATGAACCGTTGAGGCAAATCACGCAAGGTTTGCGTGACGAATGGCATTTGTTTTCTATACTGAGATTGACGTCTTAATCCTGCTTTAATAAAAGCATGGCGAGAACAACAATAATAAAGGAGGTTTCTATGCCCCCAGTGTGGCGATGGCTACTACTTCCCTCATCGAGTCTTGCCGTTGCGTCAGTGGCGTCGGCCAATAGTTGGAATATGCCGGTGGGTGTCACGGACGTCAGCCGTGATATCTTCAATCTGCATATGACCATTTTTTGGATCTGCGTCGTGATTGGCGTCATCGTGTTCGGCGTGATGTTTTACTCCCTGTTTCGCTATCGACACGCCAAGGGAGCCAAGGCAGCCCATTTTCACGAACACACCACGGTGGAAGTGTTGTGGACGGCCATTCCTGTGCTGATTCTGGTTGGCATGGCAATTCCTGCCACCGCCACGCTCAAGAATATGTATGACGCCTCGGAAGCCGATCTGGATGTGATGATTACCGGGCAGCAGTGGCGCTGGCGCTACGAATACCTGGGCGAAGACGTTGCTTTCAACTCCAACATGAGCACGCCCTGGGAACAGATCCGAGGGGAGGAGGAGCGCGGAGAGCATTATCTGCTCGACGTGGACGAACCGCTGGTCTTGCCAATCAATCGCAAAGTACGCTTTTTGATGACCTCAGACGATGTCATCCACTCCTGGTGGGTGCCCGAGCTGGCAGTCAAGCAGGATACGATCCCCGGCTTCATCAATGAAAACTGGGTGCAGATCAATACTCCCGGTATTTATCGCGGACAGTGTGCCGAACTGTGTGGCGTCAATCATGGCTTCATGCCTGTCGTGGTACATGCCATGGAAGAAGAGGAATTCGATGCCTGGCTGGTAGAGCGGCGTGAAGCGGCCGAGCAGGAGGCCATGGGCGTCGACCGTGAATGGGAAATGGAGGAACTGATGGCCAGAGGGGAAGCGGTGTACCGCGCCATCTGTTCTTCTTGCCATCAAGCCGAAGGGCAAGGGGCGATGCCGGCCTTCCCGGCATTGGCCGGTAATGATCAGTTGATCGAAGACCTGGATTGGCATATCGACAGGATCGTCAATGGGGTCTCTGGTGCGGCGATGCCGGCTTTCCGATCCACGCTCAATCCCGTGGAGCTTGCGGCGGTGGTTACCTATACCCGCAATGCCTGGGGCAATGACGCGGGTGATACGGTGCAGCCAGCCAGGATCGCCGAGCTGATTGCCCAGTAACACCAGGCTACCCATAACAATGAAAAGCAGGCGGAGAAGCTCATGGCGCCCCAACTACCCCCTCAGCACCCGTTACAGCATAGTTCCACCACCCACGCTGGCGGCCACGGCAGTGCCACTCCTGCCCATCACCAGCATGCACACCCGCCCAAAGGGCTTATGCGCTGGCTACTGACCACCAATCACAAGGAGATCGGTACGCTCTATCTGATCTTCTCTCTGACGATGTTCTTTATTGGGGGTATCTTTGCACTGGTGGTTCGAGCGGAGCTTTTCCAGCCGGGGCTCCAGTTGGTACAGCCCGAGTTTTTCAATCAGATGACCACCATGCATGGCTTGATCATGGTGTTTGCAGCCGTCATGCCTGCCTTCACGGGACTGGCCAACTGGATGATCCCGCTGCAGATCGGGGCGCCTGATATGGCGCTTCCCCGGCTCAATAACTTCAGCTTCTGGCTGCTGCCCGTCGCCTTCACGCTGCTGCTTTCAACACTTTTCATGCCGGGTGGCGGGCCCAATTTTGGCTGGACCTTCTATGCGCCCTTGTCCACCACCTATGCGCCGCCCTCCACGACCTTTTTCATTCTGGCGCTGCACATTGCCGGTATCAGCTCCATTCTGGGGGCGATCAACATCATCGCCACCATCCTCAACATGCGTGCCCCGGGGATGCGCATGATGGACATGCCGCTGTTCGTCTGGACATGGCTCATTACCGCTTTCCTGCTGATTGCCGTCATGCCCGTGCTGGCGGGGGTGATTACCATGATGCTCATGGATATCAACTTTGGGACCAGCTTCTTTGATGCTTCGGGGGGCGGTGATCCGGTGCTGTTCCAACACCTGTTCTGGTTCTTTGGGCACCCCGAGGTCTACATCATGATTCTGCCGGCCTTCGGTATCGTGTCGGCGATCATTCCTACCTTTGCGCGCAAACGTCTGTTTGGCTACGCCTCTATGGTGTATGCCACGGGGGCCATTGCACTGCTGTCGTTTTTGGTCTGGGCGCACCACATGTTCGTGGTGGGCTTGCCGCTGGCAGCCGAACTCTTCTTCATGTACACCACCATGCTGATCGCCGTGCCAACCGGCGTGAAGGTATTTAACTGGGTTACGACGCTATTTCGAGGCTCCATCAGCTTCGAACCCCCTATGCTGTTTGCCTTGGCATTCGTGGTGCTGTTCACCATCGGTGGTTTTTCCGGGCTGATGCTGGCCATTGCTCCTGCCGACTTTCAATACCATGACACGTATTTCGTGGTCGCTCATTTTCACTATGTGCTCGTGCCGGGGGCCATCTTTGCCATCATGGCAGGCGTGTACTACTGGCTGCCCAAATGGACCGGCCACTATCCCAACGAGCGTTTGGCTCAGTGCCATTTCTGGTGCTCGATCATTGGGGTCAACCTGACCTTTTTCCCCATGCATTTTGCCGGGTTGGCGGGCATGCCCAGACGGATTCCCGACTATGCGCTGCAGTTCGCCGACTTCAATCTTCTGTCTAGTATCGGCGCGTTCTTCTTCGGTTTCTCTCAACTGCTGTTCGTGCTGGTCGTCGTGCTGTGTGTCAGAGGCGGCAAAAAAGCACCGGCCAAGGCCTGGGAGGGGGCCGAGGATCTAGAGTGGAGCGTGCCCAGCCCAGCGCCACTGCATACCTTCGAAACGCCGCCTGTTTTCCATCGGCAACAGGCCCATGACTAATGGTTTGACAGGCGGGAGGGCTCGCGTATGGCGACCAGTAGTGAAAAGCAGGCGGTAGCGGTGAGGCGTACGGTCATTCGCAGCGTAGCGGCGCTGGTGGGGATGTTCGCCTTCGCCTTTGCGCTGGTGCCGCTTTACGACGTTTTCTGCCGTATCACCGGGCTGAATGGCAAGGTGGATACGACCGCCCAGGCCATCGTTCATGAGGAGGTGGATACGTCGCGCTTTATTACGGTGCAGTTCATCACCCGGGGGAGTGCGGGCTTGCCCTGGCAAATGAGCGTAGCCACGCGTCAAATGCGCGTACATCCCGGTCAAACCGCCGAGGTCGATTTTACCTTCACCAACAATAGCCAGTCCCAGAATTGGGGGCGGGCAGTGCCCAGCGTGTCGCCTTCCAATGCCACCACACACTTGCGCAAGGTCAGCTGTTTCTGTTTTCAAGAGCAGCAGTTGCAGGGGCAGGAGCGGTTGACCATCCCGTTGGTATTTCAACTGGCTCGGGACCTGCCGCCGGATATCAATACCATCACGCTGGTATATACCCTCTATCCCGTTCATCGCGTCGCACTGAGTGACGCCTATGAAAGCGTTCCAGGAGGCAGCATATGAGCAGTGGCAGCTATTACGTACCTGCGACCAGCCGATGGCCCGTATTGGGCTCGATTGCGCTAGGTGTGATGATGATCGGTGCCGGTATTCAACTGGTCTATGGCACCGGTATGCCGGTCTTGGCGGTTGGATTGGTGGCCGTAGTGGCGGTCATGGGGCTCTGGTTCCGCGATGTCGTACATGAGTCCATGGGCGGTTTGTACGACGCCCAGATGGACCGCTCGTTTCGCTGGGGCATGGGGTGGTTCATCTTTTCGGAAGTGATGTTCTTTGCAGCCTTTTTCGGCGCGCTTTTCTACATCCGCACCTTCGCGCTCCCCTGGCTGGGCGGCGAGGGCGCCAAAGGGGTATCGGCGCTGCTATGGCCGGGCTTCATTCCCGAGTGGCCGTTATTGAATCCTCCTGATGCTGCCGTGGCAGGGCCCCATAGCGTGCTGAGCCCGTGGCAGTTGCCGCTGGTCAATACCCTGCTGCTGATCACCTCTAGCATTACCCTGACCGTCGCTCATGAAGCGCTCAAGATGGGCTATCGATCAACATGCCGGAATTGGCTGGCGGCTACGGTGGGGTTGGGCATTTGCTTCATCGTCATCCAAGGGGTCGAGTATTACGAGGCCTACCATCATTACGGGATTACCCTGGAAGCCGGTATTTTCGGGGCGACCTTTTTTATTCTGACGGGCTTTCATGGCATCCACGTGATCATTGGCACGCTGATTCTGGCTATCATGCTGGTCAGAATCATCAAGGGC
Organism: Halomonas sp. 141; assembly: GCF_002810305.1. NCBI lineage: Bacteria > Pseudomonadati > Pseudomonadota > Gammaproteobacteria > Oceanospirillales > Halomonadaceae > Halomonas > Halomonas sp. 141. Next base: position 54,283 of record NZ_PINZ01000016.1, on the reverse strand, counting down.
CATTTCGCCAATGAGCAGCATTTTGCTTTCGAGGCCTCCTGCTGGTACTGGCATTTTGTCGATGTCGTATGGGTGGGGCTGTTCATCTTTGTCTATGTACTGTAGGGCGTCAGCCCAGTTCGCCTGACCAGAAGCCAAAAATGAGCAATGCCATGAGCAGACAGCCCAGGCCGACACGCCACTTCAGCGAGGTCAGAAGGCGCCGTGAAGCGCCGTGGTCTCGCAATAGAAAGCCAGCACCTGCGGCTAGGCTGACCAACATGCCTATGAACACCAATGCGATCAGTAATTTGAGTGCCATGCGCCGACGCTCCCGTGTAACCTTGCGGTTGTTGGTATGGGGGTGTTTTTGGACCGTGGTGGTCGTTGCTGGTGTGCTATTAGGACTATGGCAGTGGGAGCGTGCTGCTGACAAGCAGCGATCGCTTGATCAGCGTGCCGCCGCGCCCTCCCTGATAGCACCGGTCAGTGAGCCGGCTGAGGGTGCCATGCTACGCTTGCAGGGCGAGTATCTGGCGGAGCATACGCTCTATCTCGATAACCGAATCGTCAATGGACGGCTGGGCGTTGCCGTGCTGACGCCTTTGCGTGACGAGCATGGTCAGCTCTGGCTGATTCAGCGGGGGTTTATGGAAACCGGCAGTAGTCGCGAGCCGCCGGTCTCCTCGACGCCAGCAGGCCAGGTGCAGGTCGTCGGAGAGTGGCAGAGAGCGCATTCGGATGGCCTCCTTTACGGCAACAACCTGGAAGGGGTGAGGCTGCAACGGTTAGATCTGGCTCCCTGGGCCTCGGCGCTTGGGGCGTTCCGTTTTGCCGGATGGGTGCATGCTCACGAGGGGGAGGGTGTCCTGATCCCCTGGTGGGAAGCCAATGTGGTGCCACCGGCGCGTCATCAGGCCTATGCGTTTCAGTGGTGGGGCCTAACGCTGGCGGCTCTGGTGGTGATGCTGATCGGCGGTCGCCGCCTCATGAACGACCCAAGGGTCGAGAGAATCAGGAGTTAACCCGATGTCATCCAGCGCAAAGCGTTTCCCTCGCTTTATCCTGGTGCTACTGTTCGTGGCGTTTGCCGCGCCGGTGGTGATCGCATGGATCATGGTGACATGGCGAATCGGTATACCCACCCACTACACCGCCTACGGGGATGTTTCCGTGACCGCGCCGCCGCTGGAAGAGTGGCCACTAACGTCTAGACTTGAGCCTGGTGAGCAGTGGATGCTGGTGTTCGAATGCGTGGAGCCCTGTGACGCAAGGCAGGATGAGCTATGGCGTCTGCACCGGGCTCTTGGGCGAGAAGCGGGTCGCCTGCAGCGCCTCAGGATCGGCGGTGACCTGCAGATGTTGCCTGGCGAGACCGCCACGGCCTGGCACCGCTTGCCCAACTGGCGTGGCGAACAGCGTGTCTGGGTGCTGGACCCCGCAGGCCGCCCTGCGCTGGCCTACCACGCAACGGCCCCCGCGTCGGATATGCTGAAAGATATTAGACACTTGTTCAAAGTGAACGCTTTGTAATTCTCTCCCGGCGACTGATCAGCCGTAAGGACACGTGATGATTCATTCCGATAAGCACCGTTTGCGCCTGCTGGTAGCGCTGAGCCTGGCCGGTACGCTGTTGACGGTGCTGGTCATTCTGGTGGGGGCCTGGACTCGGCTGGTGGATGCGGGGCTAGGGTGCCCCGACTGGCCTGGTTGCTACGGGCGGTTGTTGGTGCCGGATAGCGAACATGCCGCACTGCGCCATCCGGACGTGCCGCTTGACCCCTTCAAGGCCTGGGTCGAGATGGGGCACCGCTATGTCGCCAGCTTTCTCGGGCTGCTGGTGATCGGAACGCTACTCCTGGGGTGGCCATTGAGGCGCCGAGAAGGCTATCCCTGGAAGGTCAGCGTCGCGCTGCTGATCGTGATTCTCATACAAGGTGCGTTTGGCGCTTTTACCGTGACGTTGAAGCTCTGGCCGCAGGTGGTCACGCTACACTTGCTGGGCGGGCTCAGTGTGTTGATGCTGTTTTTTTGGCTTCATCTGCGCATTCGTCGGTCGGCGAAAGGGGTGTTGGTGCCCCCCAGAAAGTCAGGCCCGCTCTGGCTTCTGGCAGGCGCGGCGCTGGTACTGCAGCTGGCGCTGGGTGGCTGGGTCACCAGCAATTATGCCGGTATTGCTTGCCAGGGATTTCCCACCTGTAACACCCAGTGGTGGCCGGATATGGACCTGAGCGAAGGGTTTCATCTGACCCAGACCGTGGGCCCCAATTATTTACATGGTCAGCTGCATGCCGATGCGCGCACCGCCATTCATGTGGTGCACCGCTTGGGTGCCTTGCTGCTGGGTGTCGTGCTGCTGGCGCTCTGGTGGCGCTATCGCCGCCAAAGTGAGGTCGTGGGTGCCTTGTCCATGGTCGTGTTGCTGTACCTGCTACAGGCAGGGTTGGGCGTTGCCAATGTGCTGCTCTGGCTGCCGTTATGGCTAGCGCTGCTGCATACCGCGGGCGCCGTGCTGTTGTGCCTGGGGCTGGGGTGGGCCTGGTGGCGCTACCGTTATATGCCTGAACGATCACACGCAGTGCAGGCGCTCGACGGGAAAGCGTTATACGTGCAGGCCCGATAGTCCAATGATTGACCTTGAAAACAATAACAATCCATCAGGTGATCACTATGCGATACGCAACGCTGGATACCACGTTACCCACCATCCGTTGGGGAGTGTTGAAAGAGCTGGTGTTACTGTGCAAGCTCAACGTGGTGGTCGTCATGCTGGTATGCACGGCCGTTGGTATGGCCTTGGCTACGCCGGGGTTGCCGCCGTTGAAAGCCATGGTGTTCGGTCTGCTGGGCGTCGGATTGGCCTCCAGTGGGGCCGCCGCTTTCAACCATATCATCGACCGCCATCTGGACGCTGTGATGACGCGCACGTCACGCCGACCGTTAGCGGCGCACCGCCTGCCTGTCTGGATGGCCATGCTATGGGCCGTAGGGCTGTCGGTGGTGGGCGTGGGGCTACTGGCCTGGCAGGTGAACACGCTAGTGGCATTTTTGACACTGGCATCGCTGGTGGGCTACGCCGTGCTGTATACCGCGTACCTGAAACGTGCCACCCCACAGAATATCGTGATTGGAGGCGTCGCGGGGGCGGCGCCACCGCTGCTGGGCTGGGTGGCCGTAACGGGCAGCATTGCGACGGAGCCTTTGCTGCTGATGCTGATCATCTTCGTCTGGACGCCGCCGCATTTCTGGTCGCTGGCTATTCACAAGCGTGAAGACTACGCCTGCGCGGGTATTCCCATGTTGCCGGTCACCCATGGCGTGGCGTTTACGCGACTGCAGATTTGGCTTTACAGCTGGCTGACCGTGGCGGCGTCGCTTTTGCCGGTGGTGGTAGGCATGAGTGGCTGGGTGTATCTGGTGATCGTCATGGCGCTCAATGCACGATTCATCTACTGGGGCTGGCGCGTCTGGAGGGGCGATGATCAGGCAGTGCCACTGCTGGCCTTCTGGTTTTCCATTCGTTACCTACTGGGGCTGTTTGGTGCACTGCTACTGGACCATTATACTTTTCTGGCACCAGCAGTGTTTGGCTAGCGTGAGCGGATTAACGACAAAGTTGGTCTATGTTGTAGAAAGCAGTGTACAATTTCCGTTAAACTATTCTGGCTTGATATAAAGAGGCTTCATGAGCACTACCGTCGCACTATTGTTACTGGCCGTCGCGCTGGTGGTCATTGCCGGTTTGGGGGGGTATGCGTACTCCCTGCGCCAAGAGGTGAAACGTCGTGAAGCTTTTCGCCTTGAGGAGGAGCAGCGAGCCCAGCAGAACAGTCTGGAAAACCTGGATTACGTGGTGAGCGCGCTGGTGCAGGAGCAGGTGGATATCACCGAAGGCTCTTGGCGGTGTAAGGTATTGCTGGAGATCGTTGATCCCAGCCTTGCGGAGAGACCAGAGTTTCAGGCATTTGCAGAAGTCTATAACCGCACTCGGCACCTCAAGACCCACTCTGCACGCAAGCAATTGACCCCTCGGGAGCGAATGCGTGAAGACAAGGAGCGCCTCGAAGTCGAGGCGGAAATGCGTCCTGCCGTACTCGCCGCTGCCGCGGCTGTGATCCAGTGGCGCGCCAAAGGTTCCAAAGCGTTACACTGATTTTTAGTGTCATTGGTGTCAGCTTTGCTATGCTAAACACGTCGGTATTGGCAAGAAGTTGATATCACGGCATTGTTGCCTTCTAGCGCTGAAACGTTAATGATAGGCACCTCGTTCGATTTCATGATGCGCCAAGGCGCCCATCCTGAAGAAGAACAGCGAAAAATGGATGCTCTCGCTAAAAGAAGCATTAGATAGATTTGGTCACTGACCATATCAGCATTGGATCAAGAAGGAGTCTTGCATGAAAAAGTCAACAACTGGCTTGCTAATCGGTTCTGCCCTCGTAGTAGGCCTCTCTGGCTGTGCCAGCTCTGCCTCCCAGTCTTCTGGTCAGGCGAGTGCAAGCAGCGACCGTAGCTGGTACCAGCACCCCGCCGTATGTGGTATCGCCGGTGGCCTGATCGGTGGCAGCATTGGTTATGCTACTAGCGGCAGCTCGGACGAAGACGCTGGCGCGGCTACTGGCTTCGCGGCAGGCGCTGCCATTGGCGGTCTGCTGTGTGCCGATCATACTCCTGAGCCGGTTGCGCCGCAGTGCCCGAGCTACGGTGAAGTGCCTGCTGGCGTCGCGGTAGATGCTGAAGGCTGCCCGCTGGACTCCGACGGTGACGGCGTGCCGGACTACCGTGACCAGTGCCCGGGAACGCCTGCTGGTGTGGCGGTAGATGCCAATGGCTGCCCGCTGGACTCCGACGGTGACGGCGTGCCGGATTACCGTGACCAGTGCCCTGACACCCCGGCTGGCGTTGCCGTGAATGCTCTGGGTTGCCCGGAAAGCATGGTGCTGCGTGACGTCAACTTCGAGTTCGACTCCGCACAGCTCACTACCAATGCACAGCAAGTGCTGAATGGCGTTGCCGAGCGTCTGGTGAACAATCCTGACGTGCGTGTCAGCATCGAAGGTCACACCGATTCACGTGGTTCTGCTGAATACAACCAGAACCTGTCTCAGCGTCGTGCCGAATCCGTGGCTGCCTACCTTGCCCAGCGTGGCGTAGAAGCTAACCGCATGCGCGCGGTAGGTTACGGCGAAGAGCGTCCTGTTGCCACCAACGAGACTGACGAAGGTCGTGCACAGAACCGTCGCGTAGAACTGGATGAGTGGAATTAATCACTTGCCATCATGATGCTCCTTGACAGGCTGTACGCCTGACGCTGAAAGAGAGCAAAAGAACGGGAGGCCATGGGCCTCCCGTTTTATTTTACGAGATGCCAAAGTCTGTTAGGCTGTCGGCCGGTTTTGAGTCCGTTTTTCTACCGTTGATAGCGAAATGTGATCCCTGGTATGGATCACCACTGCGCTCAAGGAATATTTGAATGCCCATAGTGACACTGCCTGACGGCAGCCAGAGAACATTTGATAGCCCCCTTTCCATCATGCAGCTGGCAGAGTCCATTGGCCCTGGTTTGGCCAAGGCCTGCGTGGCGGGCAAGATTGATGGGGTGCTGGTGGATGCAGCGGATGTCATCGAGCAGGATGCCGATGTCTCCATCATCACGGCGCGTGACGACGAGGGGCTGGAGATCATTCGCCACTCGTGTGCACACCTGATTGGTCATGCCGTGAAGCAGCTCTACCCCAATGCCAAAATGGCGATTGGCCCGGTCATCGATGATGGGTTTTACTACGATATCGATTTTGGCCAATCCGTGACGCCCGAAGATCTGGAAGCGATCGAGAAGCGTATGCAGGCGTTGATCGATCAGGAGTACGACGTAGTGCGTGAATACGTCGATAGCGCCAAGGCCATGGCCACTTTCGAGCAGCGTGACGAGCCCTATAAGCAGGAAATCATCCGTGACATTCCTGACGGTGCCGCTATCCGCCTGTATCACCATGAAGAGTATACGGACATGTGTCGGGGGCCTCACGTCCCGAACACCCGGCATCTGAAAGCTTTCAAATTGACCAAGCTGGCAGGTGCCTACTGGCGGGGGGACGCTTCCAACCCGATGCTTACGCGTATTTACGGTACGGCCTGGGGTGATAAAAAGCAGCTCAAGGCTTACCTGAAGCGGCTGGAGGAAGCTGAGAAGCGTGACCACCGTAAATTGGCGCGTAAAATGGACCTCTTCCATCTCCAGGAAGAAGCCCCGGGCATGGTGTTCTGGCACCCCAATGGCTGGACCATGTATCAGGCGCTTGAAGAGTACATGCGTAATGTGCAGCGGGCGCATGGCTATCAGGAGATCAAGACACCCCAGGTGGTCGATCTTTCGCTGTGGAAAAAATCTGGCCACTGGGGGCACTACAGTGAGCTGATGTTCACCACCGAGTCCGAGAAGCGTGAGTACGCGGTCAAGCCGATGAACTGTCCTTGCCATGTGCAGGTGTTCAATCAGGGCCTGAAGAGCTACCGCGACCTGCCTTTGCGCCTGGCCGAGTTTGGCAGCTGCCATCGTAATGAACCCTCTGGGTCACTGCATGGTCTGATGCGCGTGCGCGGGTTTACCCAGGACGATGCACACATCTTCTGCACCGAGAAGCAGATTCAGGCAGAAGCCGAAGCGTTCATTGCGTTGACGTTGCAAGTCTACAAGACGCTGGGGTTCGATGACGTCGAGTTGAAGCTGTCCACGCGCCCTGAAGATTTCCTTGGTGAAGCAGAGATGTGGGATCGCGCCGAGCAGGGCCTGGAAGCTGCCTTGAATGCCACGGGGCTTGAGTGGGAGTTGCAGCCGGGTGAGGGGGCTTTTTATGGTCCCAAAATCGAGTTTGCGCTGCGCGACTGTCTGAACCGAGTATGGCAGTGCGGCACCCTGCAGCTGGACTTCAACCTGCCGGGCCGTTTGGGCGCCCAGTACGTGGATGAAGACGGGGCGCGCAAGACGCCGGTCATGCTGCACCGTGCCATTCTGGGCTCTTTCGAACGTTTCCTGGGTATTTTGATTGAGCACTACGCAGGTGCTATGCCATTATGGTTGGCCCCGCAGCAAGCGGTGTTGATGACGATTACCGATGCACAGCGCGATTTTGCTCTGGAAGTGGAGCGTCGGCTGCAAAAAAATGGCTTACGGGTCAAGGCGGACTTGAGGAACGAGAAGATCGGCTTTAAAATCCGTGAGCATACATTACAGAAAGTTCCCTATCTTCTGGTGGTAGGAGATAAGGAAGTAGAAGCTGACTCAGTGGCCGTGCGTACTCGCAGCGGCGAAAATCTCGGCACCATGACCATCGATGAGTTCATCGAAAAGTTCAGTGCAGAGAGAGCAGCCCTGGCGACATCGTCAATTGCCTAAGGAGACAGAGCAATCAAGCGAAGCAATCAGCGCGGGCGTCCACAAGATAAACGCCCACCAATGAACGAGCGGATCACCGAAGAAGAAGTACGTTTAATCGATGCCGAAGGCGAGCAGTTGGGTGTTGTGCCCACCTCCGAGGCTCTTGAGCGTGCAGAAGCGGCAGGTCTGGATCTAGTGCAAATTTCGAATGCCGACCCCATCGTCTGTAAGATCATGGATTACGGTAAATTCGTTTTTGAGACCAAGAAGCAGAAAGCGGCTCAAAAGAAAAAGCAGAAGCAAATCCAGGTCAAGGAAGTCAAATTCCGTCCTGGCACCGACGAGGGCGATTATCAGGTCAAGCTTAAAAACCTGATTCGCTTCCTGGAAGGTGGTGACAAAGGCAAGGTCACATTGCGCTTCCGTGGTCGTGAAATGGCGCATCAGGACATCGGCCGCAAGCTGATGGAGCGAATCGCGGCAGACCTGGAAGAGATCGGAGCGGTGGAGTCTTTCCCGAAAATGGAAGGCCGCCAGATGATCATGATCCTTGCCCCGAAAAAGAAGTGATCCAACGGCGTTGTTAACGGGCCAGCGCGTGTGCGCTGGTCGGCCCTGGGTTTTCTAAAAAATATCGAGCGGAGTTATCTCATGCCGAAAATCAAAAGCAACAGCGGCGCTGCCAAGCGCTTCAAAAAGACCGCTAACGGCTTCAAGCACAAGCAGTCTTTCCGTAGCCACATCTTGACCAAGAAGTCGACCAAGCGTAAGCGTCAGCTGCGTGGCATGAAGCAAGTACATGCTGCCGACAAAGCGCTGATTCAGCGCATGCTGCCGAACCTGTAAGGTCGAATTTTCTTATCTGAGCATTGCCTCAGTCATAAAGTCAGGAGTGTGTTATGACCCGTGTTAAGCGTGGCGTAGTTGCCCGTCGTCGCCATAAAAAAGTTCTGAAGCAGGCCAAAGGTTACTACGGTGCCCGTTCGCGTGTTTTCCGCGTAGCCAAGCAGGCTGTCATCAAGGCCGGTCAGTATGCCTACCGTGACCGTCGCAACCGCAAGCGCCAATTCCGCGCTCTGTGGATTCAGCGTATCAACGCTGGTGCACGTATCAACGGCATGTCTTACAGCCGCTTCGTCGGTGGCCTGAAGAAAGCCGGTATTGAAATTGACCGTAAAGTATTGGCCGACCTGGCTGTACACGAGAAAGCCGCTTTTGCTGCTATCGTGGAAAAAGCCAAGGCTGCCCAATAAGGCACTTCTCGCTGGGCTAGCCTGGCGTGAAATGCCCGTGGTCATTTCAGTGTGACCCATGCAGGGGAAGAGCAGCCGCTCTTCCCCTGTTTTTTTGTCACCTTCTACATGCCAGCCATCCCCGTGGATGGAGCCGCTTAATTCGGAGTGAAATCGGATGGACCACCTTCCTACTCTGGTGTCAGAGGCCCGCGAAGCTATCCAGGCTGCGCAGAGTGTCTCGGCGCTGGATGAGCTACGCGTTCGTTACCTGGGCAAGAAAGGCGAAGTAACCACCTTGCTAAAAGGGTTGGGTAAACTGTCGGCGGAAGAGCGCCCTGCCGCAGGTGAGCAGATCAATCAGGCCAAGCAGACCCTGTCGGCGGAAATCGACGCCAAACGCCAGCAGCTGGAAAATGCCGCCCTTGATGCGCGCCTGGCAGCAGAGCGCATCGATGTCACTCTGCCAGGGCGTGGGCAAGCCAGCGGGGGGCTGCATCCCGTGACGCGAACCCTGGAGCGTATCGAAGGGCTGTTTACCAGGATTGGCTACGATGTGGCGGTAGGGCCTGAAATCGAGGACGACTACCACAATTTCGAAGCGCTCAATATTCCTGCTCACCATCCTGCGCGGGGCATGGCGGATACGTTTTATTTCGATGCCACTCGGTTGTTGCGTACTCACACGTCGCCCGTGCAAGTGCGTACCATGAAGAGTAGCGAGCCGCCCATCCGGATCGTTTGTCCGGGGCGCGTTTATCGCAGCGATTCTGATCTGACCCACACGCCCATGTTCCACCAGGTAGAAGGGCTGCTGGTGGATGAAGGCGTCAGTTTTGCCGACTTGAAAGGCACCATCGAAGATTTTCTACAGGCGTTTTTCGAGCGTGACGACCTGTCGGTGCGCTTCCGTCCTTCCTATTTCCCTTTTACCGAGCCCTCGGCGGAAGTCGATATTCAGTGTGTGATGTGCAGCGGTGAAGGGTGTCGTGTCTGCTCTCACAGTGGCTGGCTGGAAGTCATGGGTTGCGGCATGGTGCATCCTGAGGTCTTTCGCCATTCGGGAATCGATACCGAGCGCTATACCGGATTTGCGTTCGGCATGGGCGCCGAGCGTCTGGCCATGTTGCGCTATGGGGTCAATGACCTACGCCTATTCTTCGAGAACGATTTGCGCTTCCTGCGCCAATTCACCTGATACTGCTGCTTACGACGGGAAAAATTATGAAGTTTTCAGAACAGTGGCTGCGTGAATGGGTCTCTCCGCAGTTGGATGCGCAAGCCATTGCCGATCAGATCACCATGGCAGGGCTTGAAGTCGACGCGGTCGAGGCCGTTGCTGCTGCTTTCAGTGGTGTCGTCGTTGCCGAAGTGCTGAGTAAAAAGAAGCACCCGGATGCCGATAAGCTGAATGTGTGCAGCGTGAATGATGGCACCGGTGCGCCTGTCCAGGTGGTGTGTGGTGCCGCCAACGTGGCAGTCGGTCAGAAAATTCCTTTTGCCCAGGTGGGCGGAGTGCTGCCGGGCGACTTCAAGATCAAGAAGGCCAAGCTGCGTGGTGTCGAATCCAACGGCATGATCTGCTCGGCGTCCGAGCTGGGGTTGGAGGAAGAGACCTCGCCAGGCATTCTGGTGCTCTCCGAGGCCGCGCCGGTCGGCGTCAGCTTCCGCGAGTACATGCAGCTGGACGACATGACCATCGAGGTCGATCTGACGCCTAACCGCGGTGACTGCCTGAGTATCAAAGGATTGGCGCGCGAGGTAGGGGTGTTGAATCGACTGCCTGTCAGCGGTCCGCAGATGACGCCGGTGCCCGCCACGATCGACGATACTTTCCCGGTGCGCGTGGATGCCGTAGAGCAGTGCCCCTGCTATCTGGGGCGTGTTATCAAGGGTGTCGATGTTCAGGTGGAGACGCCGCTATGGATGGTAGAGCGACTGCGTCGCAGTGGCGTGCGCTCGATCGATCCGGTCGTCGATGTCACCAACTACGTTATGCTAGAGCTGGGCCAGCCGCTGCATGCCTTTGACCGCGACAACCTTCATGGCGGGATTTGCGTGCGCATGGCGCAGCCATCCGAGCGACTGACCTTACTGGACGGGCAGGACGTAGCGCTGCGTCAGGATACGCTGTTGATTGCTGATGAGCGTGGGCCTCTGGCCATGGCCGGCGTCATGGGTGGGGAGAACTCTGGCGTCAACGAGCAGACGCACACTATTTTCCTGGAGTCGGCGTTTTTCGCGCCGTTGGCGATTGCTGGCAAGGCACGCTCTTATGGCCTCCATACGGATGCCTCGCACCGCTATGAGCGTGGGGTGGACCCTGAGCTGGCCAGCGTGGCCATCGAGCGGGCGACCCAGCTACTGCTGGAAATTTGCGGTGGCCAGGCAGGTCCGGTAACGGAGGCGGTTCACCAGCAGGCGTTGCCTGCAGCGAAGACCATCATGCTGCGTGAAGCGCGGCTCGAAGCGGCGCTTTCCAAGCAGCTGCCGGGCGATGAAGTGAGCGATATTCTCGAGCGCCTGGGGCTGCAAGTGGAGCGCTTGGCCGAGGGTTGGAAGGTCAAGGCAGCCAGCTGGCGTTTCGACATTGCCATCGAAGAAGACCTCATCGAAGAGGTCGCCCGTGTGCATGGTTACAACAATCTGCCCGTCCGCCGACCAGTCGCTCGCCTGGCGCTGCGTCCTGCCAGCGAGTCGACCCTGACGCTGGCGCGTCTGCGTAACCAGCTGGTGGCTCGTGGTTACCAGGAAGCGGTGACGTATAGCTTCGTGGCGCCAGACCTTCAGGCGGCACTGCTGCCCGACGCCGTATCACCCGTATTGGCCAACCCGATTTCGGCGGATCTTTCCGTCATGCGAGCCAGCCTGTTTCCGGGGCTGGTGAGGGCGCTGGAGCACAACCTCAATCGCCAGCAGTCGCGCGTTCGTCTCTTCGAGACGGGGCTGGTGTTCAATGGCCCGCTGGACGATCTTTCTCAAGTGCCCATGATGGGGGCGCTGGTGTGCGGTGGTCGTGAAGCAGAAGGCTGGAGTGGCGGTAAGGAAGCCGTCGACTTCTATGATCTCAAGGGTGACCTTGAGAGTGTGCTGGCACTCGGGGGGGCGGCAGAAGATTGGCGCTTCGAACCTGGCGAGCACTCGGCTTTGCATCCGGGGCAGACGGCCAGGGTGCTGCATAAAGGGAAGCCGGTTGGGTGGATTGGAACGCTGCATCCTCAGGTGCGTGCCAAATTGGGCCTGAAAGTGGATGCCGTGCTGTTTGAAGTACGGCTGGACGCCTTGAGTCAAGGTGCGATTCCCACCTTCGAACCGCTCTCCCGCTACCCGGAAGTTCGTCGCGACCTGGCGTTCACGGTCAAGGAAGAGACGCCCGTTCAGGCGCTGCTCGACTGTGCAAAGTCACAGGCGGGGGAAAGCTTGAAAGACATCAAGCTGTTTGATGTCTATGCTGGTAAGGGCGTTGCCGAAGGTTACAAGAGCATTGCGTTGGGCTTGACCTGGCAACACGCATCGCGCACGCTAAATGATGAAGAAATCAACCAGTTGGTTGATGCCATTGTGACTACCGTGCGTACCGAGCTGAACGCTGATCTGCGCGGTTGATGACGCCATGCCATGATATGACGCTTACCACGATCCTGGCAGTGCGTTTGCTACACCGTTTGCTACATGGAGGAGCCTTATGGGTGCGTTGACCAAAGCAGAGCTAGCAGAGCATTTACATAGCGAGCTGGCGCTGTCAAAACGAGAAGCAAAAGCGATGGTCGAAGCTTTTTTCGAAGAGATTCGCGCTTGCTTACGTGAAAACGAGCAAGTGAAGCTGTCAGGATTTGGTAATTTTGACCTGCGCGACAAGCGTGAGCGGCCGGGCCGTAACCCCAAGACCGGAGAGGAAATTCCGATTTCGGCGCGCCGGGTAGTGACCTTCAGGCCTGGTCAGAAGCTCAAGCAGCAGGTAGAGCGCTATGCGAGCGAAGGTGGTCTTGGTAGGCAGGATTAGCCTTCGCGACCCATGTCAAAAAGGAGTGCCGAGAAGCACTCCTTTTTTATGGCTGAACGATCATGGAGGCTACAGGCCTCGCCCTTCGATCAACCAGGTGATGATGACCTTGATGATGTAACCCATCATGCCTGCGCCGAGTACGACGAACAGCATGATCGTGCCGAATTTGCCTGCATTCGACTTTTTGGCCAAATCCCAAATGATGAAGCACATGAACACGATCAAGCCGCCGATCATGATAGGGGTGATCCATGTCTCAAAGGCTTGCTGCATAAGCGCTCCCGCAGATAGAAGATGTAAGAGTAGAAGGAAGAAGGGCGTGCGCAACGTGCGCGGCTTTTGCCAGTCGTGTTAATATTTGACCAAATTCATCAGGTATTTGTCGACTGAACATTGTGAACCGGGAGTAAGCAATGCCAAAGATGACGATTGTGGTGGGCACCATGTACGGCGGTGCCCTCGATGTGGCCGAACAGGTAAAGCCACTGTTCGAGCAGGCGGGATATGCCGTGACCGTGTCTGAACAGCCCTCGCTGTCCGACGTGAGTGGCGATGATGATCTGACGCTGTTTTGCCTGTCGACCACCGGTAGTGGCGACTTTCCTGGCAACATCGTACCGTTCGTGCGCAGCCTGAAAGACCAGTCACCTTCGCTCACCGGTCTTCGTTACGGACTGATCGCGCTCGGCGACAGCTCCTATGGAGATACGTTCTGCGGTGCTGGCCGTGTACTGGACGAGCTGCTGACATCGTTGGGCGCTCAGCGTCTCGGGGAGCGGTTGGAAGTCGATGCCATGGAGACCTTCATGGCCGATGATGCTGCAGTGCCGTGGGTAGAAGAGTGGATTGTGGCTCAGCAGTTGAAGGTAGTATAGCCATGCAGCCAGCGGTTCACTCTCCTGAACGAGTCAGTATTGCCTTGGGTCTATGCGTGGTCATGCTGTCTGCACTGCCGCGCTATCTGGCGGGCGGTCATGAGACTCGTCAAACGCTCATCGTCATGGCTTTGGTGCTGGTGGCAGGGGCAGCGGCGGTGCAGTGGAAGATGCTGCCTGTAGAGGCACGCCAGCGGCTGCCCGGGCTGCTCAAACGTCTGAGCGTCATGATGGTGTTGGGTGCCATCCTCATGGGAAGCTGGCACGCCCTGTTCACTGCGTGGATAAGCTGGCAAGAGTTCATTTCCCATGCGACCACCTGTGGCTTATTGCTGCACGCTGTCACGCTTTGGTGGCGCGCGCGGGATTGAGAGCCGTGAAAGGACCGGGTAATCGTCGGTTTTTGGCGCTCGAACCCTTGAAATTGCAGGGCTAGCCCCCATCTTGCGAGCATGGCGCTTGCCACCTTGCGTCAGGGTTCTTAAAATCGCCCTCTTGAATCAATGTTACATAATCAACCCAACGCCCAGCCGCTAGAGGACAATTCATGCAAGTTTCCGTCGAGACGACCTCCCAGATCGAACGCCGCATCACTATTCAAGTGCCGGCAGCAGAAATCGATGGGGCCGTCAGCGCTCGCTTGAAAGAGACGGCGAAAAACGTTCGCTTGAACGGTTTCCGCCAAGGCCGGGTGCCGATGGCCGTTGTTAACCAGCGTTACGGCGACAGCGTGCGCAACGAAGTGGTTGGCGAAGTCATGCGCGAGCGTTACGTGCGCGCCATTACCGAAGAAGGACTCAACCCTGCCGGTTTCCCGCAGATCGAGCCGAAGGTAAACCAGGCAGGCAAGGATCTAGAGTTCGTTGCCATCATGGAAATCTACCCGCAGGTCGAGCTGGCCTCCATCGAAGGCGCCGAGGTAGAGCGTCCGGTCGTTGCCGTCAATGACGCCGATGTCGACGAAATGATCGACACCCTGCGCAAGCAAAACGCTGCCTGGGAAGAAGTCGACGCCGCTGCTGCCTCTGGCGATCAGGTCACCATCGACTTCCAGGGCTTCCTGGGCGATGAGCCTTTCGAAGGCGGCAGTGCAGAAGGCCACGCGTTGGTCATCGGATCGAACAGCTTCATTCCTGGTTTCGAAGATCAGCTGATCGGTGCCAAGGCGGGTGACGAGAAGACGATTTCCGTGACTTTCCCTGCGGATTACCAGGCCGAGCATCTGGCTGGCCAGGAAGCGACTTTCAAGGTCACCGTCCACAAGGTCAGTAGCCAGAAGCTGCCGGAAGTGGATGCGGAGTTCATCGAGCGTTTTGGCGTTGAAGGCGGTGACGAAAGCCAGTTCCGCGCTGAAATCAAGAAGAATATGACCCGTGAAGCGGCACAGGCCGTGGATAACCGTGTCAAGCAGCAGGTGCTGGATGCGCTGAAGAAAGCCAACGACATCCCCGTGCCGAGCGCACTGGTGCAGCAGGAAACCGACGCCATGAAGCGTCAGGCAGCACAGCAGTTTGGTCTGGGTGAAGATTTCGACGTCAGCCAGCTGCCCAATGAACTGTTTGCCGATCAGGCCAAGAGCCGCGTGCAGGTTGGTTTGTTGCTGGCGGAAGTCATCAAGGTCAACGAGCTGGATGCCGATGATGATGCCATCAAGGCGAAGGTGGAAGAGCTGGCCGAGCAGTATCAGGACCCCTCTGAAGTCGTCGAGTACTACATGGGTAACGAGCAGCTCAAGACCCAGGTGAAATCGGCCATCCTCGAAGAGAAAGCGGTCGAGAAACTGCTGGAACAAGCGAACGTCAAAGACGTGGAAATGTCTTATCAGCAGGCACTGGCAGCTGCCCAGCAGCAGGCTGAGCAAGATGAGACCGCTGAAGAAGGCGAGCAGGCGGGCGCCTGATCTCATCGAGTCGCGCACCTGTTTTACAGGTGCGCTTTTCCCTTAACGGACGCAAGGAATCACCCGAATGAGTGAGTTTGATATTCAAAACGCCGGCGGTTTAGTGCCCATGGTGGTGGAGCAAAGCGCCAAAGGGGAAAGAGCCTACGACATCTACTCGCGCCTGTTGAAAGAGCGCGTCATTTTTCTGGTGGGTCCTGTGGAAGACTACATGGCCAACCTGGTGGTCGCTCAGCTGCTGTTTCTGGAGTCTGAGAACCCCGACAAGGATATTCATCTTTACATCAATTCCCCGGGTGGCTCGGTGACGGCAGGCATGTCGATTTATGACACCATGCAGTTCATCAAGCCCGACGTATCCACGGTGTGTATTGGCCAGGCGGCCAGCATGGGAGCGTTACTGCTGACGGCGGGCGCCGCAGGCAAGCGCTACTGCCTGCCTAACTCACGTGTCATGATTCACCAGCCGTTGGGCGGCTATCAGGGGCAGGCCTCGGATATCGAAATCCATACCCGTGAAATTCTCGGTATTCGTGAGAAGCTGAACCAGATTCTGGCCCATCATACGGGTCAGGATATCGAAACGGTGGCCCGTGATACCGACCGTGATAATTTCATGAGCGCCAATAAAGCAAAAGAGTATGGCTTGATTGACGCAGTGCTGGATAAGCGTCCTACATCCTGATAGCGTAGTAGGATTCTGCTTTTCTAAGAGCTTTTCAGGCGGCTCTGGCCGCCTTAGTGACAGAGGTACGCGAATGGCCGACGGCAAAGGCAAGGACGAAGGTGGCAAGCTGCTGTACTGCTCGTTTTGCGGTAAAAACCAGAACGAAGTACGCAAGCTGATTGCCGGCCCGTCCGTTTATATCTGCGATGAGTGTGTCGACTTATGTAATGACATCATTCGCGAGGAAGTTCTCGAAGCCGATGCCGAGAGCGATGAGGAGCGGTTACCCACGCCCCGCGAAATACGTCATACGTTGGACGACTACGTCATCGGACAAGACCGCGCCAAAATGGTGCTGTCCGTAGCGGTGTACAACCACTACAAGCGTCTCAAATCAGAGGTGCGTGAAGGCGATGTGGAGCTGGGTAAATCCAACATTCTCCTGATTGGTCCTACCGGTAGCGGCAAAACGCTGCTGGCTGAAACCATGGCTCGGCTACTGAATGTACCCTTCACCATTGCGGATGCCACCACGCTGACCGAAGCGGGTTATGTGGGTGAGGATGTCGAGAACATCATCCAGAAACTGCTTCAAAAGTGCGATTACGACGTAGAAAAGGCCGAGCGCGGCATTGTCTATATCGATGAAATCGACAAGATTTCTCGTAAGTCGGACAACCCTTCGATTACCCGTGACGTATCGGGTGAGGGTGTTCAGCAGGCGCTGCTCAAGCTCATCGAAGGGACCACGGCCTCCGTGCCTCCTCAGGGTGGGCGCAAGCACCCCCAACAGGAGTTCGTACAGGTCAATACGGCCAATATCCTGTTCATCGTCGGTGGCGCTTTTGCCGGTCTGGACAAGGTCATTCGTGATCGTGCTGAGAAAGGCGGTATCGGCTTCAATGCCAGCGTGAAAAGCAAAGAGTCCAGCCGTGGCGTTGGCGAGCTGTTGGCCGACGTCGAGCCCGAAGATCTGGTCAAGTTCGGCCTGATTCCCGAGTTCGTGGGTCGTTTGCCTGTCATTGCTACCCTGACCGAGCTGACCGAAGATGCCCTGGTACAGATCCTCACGGAGCCCAGGAATTCGCTGGTCAAGCAGTACGCTAAGCTGTTCGAGATGGAAGACGTGGAACTGGAGTTCAGGGATGAGGCACTGCGTGCCGTGGCTGCCAAGGCCATGGAGCGCAAGACCGGGGCGCGGGGCTTACGCTCGATCCTGGAGTCGGTGCTGCTGGATACCATGTATGAAATCCCTTCTCTGGAAGGCGTCAGCAAAGTGGTCATCGAAGCGTCTGTCATTGCCGGCGAGAGTGAGCCGCTGCTGGTCTATTCCCAGCAAGAGGCTGCCCGCGTTGACGGCACCGATGGCTAACCGCCCGAGGTTCCGCGCGGTCTGATGACCACCGCGTGCCAATCCAAGGGGTCGCCTAGGCGGCCCCTTGTTGTTCACACGTCTTGTATCATGAGCTGCTGGGCAAGGTATCTGGCTTGTTGAAAGCCGCTCGAGTACTCATCCGAAATTGAGGAACGTCTGCGATGCAGCAGAACGCCGATCAGACACAATGTCTACCCCTGTTGCCGTTGCGGGATGTGGTCGTGTACCCGCAGATGGTCATTCCGCTTTTCGTTGGTCGTGAGAAATCCATCCAGGCGCTTGAAGCGGCGATGGAAGCCGACAAACGCGTACTGTTGGTGGCTCAGCGTGAAGCCTCTCAAGATGAGCCGGACAATGCGGATCTGTATGCCATGGGAACCGTGGCAGACATCATGCAGCTTCTCAAACTGCCAGACGGTACGGTAAAAGTGTTGATCGAAGGCAGCTTTCGTGCCGATGTGGTCAGTATCGAGGAGAGTGACGCCGGTTATACCCAGGCGCATCTTTTGCCCCGGGACAGTGAGCCACTAACCAGTCGTGAACAAGAGGCGCTGGTGCGCGTGCTGCTCAATCAGTTCGAGCAGTACGTCAAGCTGTCCAAGAAAGTACCCAACGAGGTACTCAATTCATTATCAGGCATTGAAGATCCTAGCCGTTTGGTGGACACCATTTGTGCGCACTTGTCGCTGAAGATTGGCGACAAGCAGGATCTGCTCGAAATGGACCGCGTGCGTGATCGCATCGAGCACCTGATGGCGCTGATCGAGTCTGAAATCGACCTTCTGCAGGTCGAGAAGCGCATCCGCTCCCGGGTCAAGGAGCAAATGGAAAAGACCCAGCGCGAGTACTACCTGAACGAGCAGATGAAGGCCATCCAGAAAGAAATGGGTGAGCTGGATAACGTGCCCAACGAGGCCGATAAGTACGAGCGTGCCATCAAAGAGTCGGGCATGCCCAAGGAAGCCTCCGATAAGGCAACCCAAGAGCTGAACAAGCTCAAGATGATGTCGTCGAATTCTGCCGAAGCCACTGTGGTGCGCTCCTACCTGGATTGGCTGATTGCCGTTCCCTGGAAAAAGCGTACTCGCGTCAAGCATGACCTGGTGAAAGCCCAGGAAGTGCTGGATCAGGATCACCACGGTCTTGAAGAGGTCAAGGCGCGCATCCTCGAATACCTGGCGGTGCAAAAGCGGGTGCGCAAGATGCGTGGCCCGGTGCTGTGTCTGGTCGGCCCACCCGGGGTGGGCAAGACCTCGCTGGGTCAGTCCATCGCCAAGGCGACCAATCGCAAGTACGTGCGTCTGGCGCTGGGCGGCGTGAGAGACGAGTCTGAAATTCGCGGCCATCGCCGGACGTACATTGGCTCCTTGCCCGGAAAACTGATTCAGCGCATGAGCCGGGCAGGGGTCAAAAACCCGCTGTTCCTGCTGGACGAAGTAGACAAGCTGGGCATGGACCATCGCGGTGACCCGGCTTCCGCGCTGCTGGAGGTGCTGGACCCGGAGCAGAACAACAGCTTCAGTGATCACTATCTGGAGCTGGACTACGATCTTTCCGAGACGCTGTTCATCTGTACGGCCAACTCGATGAACATTCCTGGCCCGCTGCTGGATCGTATGGAGATCATTCGCCTGCCGGGCTACACGGAAGACGAGAAGCTGGCCATTGCCAAACGCTACCTGCTGCCCAAGCAGCTGGAGGCCAATGGCCTGAAGGACGAAGAGCTGGCGTTGGAAGATGATGCCTTGCTAGAGCTGGTGCGCTACTACACCCGCGAGGCGGGAGTGCGCGAGCTGGAGCGCCAAATCGCCAAGGTGTGCCGTAAAGTGCTACGTGAAAGGTTGGAAGCAGAGCGTACCTCGGGCGCCAAAGCGGGCAGCCAGCTGCAGGCGAAGCAGGTGCTTCTGGCTGACGATATCGAGACTTACGCTGGCGTGCGCCGCTACAGCTACGGCCTGGCAGAGCAAGAGGATCAGGTAGGTCGCGTCACTGGACTTGCCTGGACCTCGGTCGGTGGTGAGCTGCTCAATATCGAGTCCGTGGTGACCCCTGGTAAAGGGCGTCTGCACAAGACCGGCTCGCTGGGCGATGTCATGAAAGAGTCGGTCAGCGCAGCACAGACCGTGGTCAAATCACGGGCCGTTGCCTATGGCATCGACCCACAGCGCTTTGAAAATGAAGACCTGCATATCCATGTGCCAGAAGGTGCGACGCCCAAGGATGGACCTAGCGCAGGTATTGCCATGGTGACGGCCATCGTGTCGGCCTATTCCTTGCGTCCGGTTCGTTGCGACGTAGCCATGACCGGCGAGGTCAATCTGCGGGGTGAAGTGTTACCCATCGGTGGTCTGAAGGAGAAATTGCTGGCAGCCCGCCGCGGTGGTATAAAGACCGTCCTGATCCCTGAGGAAAATCGTCGAGATCTCAAGGAGGTGCCGGACAATATCAAGGGAGCGCTTGATATTCGTCCCGTACGATGGATAGATGACGTGCTGGCCGTCGCGTTAGCCGAAGCGGTGGAAGACAAGGCTGCGTTGAAAGCAGCAGATAAGTCGTTTAGTACCAATGCTGTTGCAAGCACCCATTAAGCGTTAAAGCAGCTGCTGCTTTAATTAACTTAATAAGTTTGCCCAATGCCTTGAGCGATGGGCATTTCACGGTGCGGTTGCTTGACAGGTGTTTCAAGGCATTGCTATAAAACGCAGCTATGCTTTGAGGTTGTTGCACTCGGTGACCGTGCCGTTCAGAGCCATTTTTTTGAAACAGTCAAGGGGTGAAGTGTGAATAAGTCCGAGCTGATTGAAGCTATTGCCGCATCTGCTGATATTCCGAAAGCAGCGGCAACCCGCGCATTGGATGCCATGGTGGAGTCTGTCACCGATAGCCTCAAAAAAGGCGAAAGCGTTTCTTTAGTAGGTTTTGGTACTTTCGCTATCAAAGAGCGTGCCGCACGTACGGGTCGCAACCCTCAGACGGGTCAGCCGATCGAAATCAGCGCTGCCAAGGTGCCCAGCTTCAAAGCCGGTAAAGCGCTGAAAGACGCCGTCAACTAATTGGCTCGCGTTTGCTGTAAGCTAATGGGCGCATCGCATCCGCGATGCGCCCATGTTCTTTTCTGGCCCATTGGTTTGGGCGATAAATGGCTTTGATGATCTGAGGCTAGCATGCTGCAAAGTATTCGAGATGGCTCCAGAAGCTGGGGTGCCAAGATAATCATTGGTGTCATGGTCGCGGCCATGGCGCTTTTTGGTGTGGAGTCGCTGTTCAGTGTCTTTGGTAGCGACCCCAATGAAGTGGCGAGCGTCAACGGCGAGCCCATCGTGCGGCAGCAGGTAGAGCTTGAGGTGCAGCGTGCGCTGCGCTCTGGGCAAGTGCCTCCTGAGCAGGAGCGGGCACTACGCAACGATATGCTCGACCAGCTCATCACCCAGTCCTTGCTGCGTCAGTATGCTGAGGAGGGCGGCTTTTATGTCTCCGATGCTCAGCTTGACCAGATGATCGTGACGCTGCCTGAGTTCCACGATCAGGATGGACGCTTCTCTGCAGAGGTATTCCGTAACCGCCTGGCAGGCGCGGGTTACACCCCGCTATCGTTCCGTGAAGAGCTGCGGGTGGATATCAAGCGTCAGCAACTGCAGCAGGGTCTAGCCTTCAGTGACTTCAGTCTGGCCAATGAAGAGCAGCGCCTGGCAGACCTGCAGGGCCAGCAGCGTGATTTCCGTTACGTGATGCTGGATGCCGATGATGCTGCTTTTGAGGTAGAGGTTACCGAAGAGCAGATGCAGGACTACTATGACGCCAATCAGCAACGTTTCGAGCGTCCTGAGCAGGTGCGCGTCGAGTATGTGATCATCGACCGTCAGGCCATGGCCGAAGATGTCGACGTGGACGAGAGCGAACTCCGCGCTGCCTGGAGTGAGCAGAATCGCGATGCCGACCGTCGTGTCTCCCATATCATGGTGACCTTTGGCTCCGAGCGTAGCCGTGATGAGGCCCAGCAGCTGGCCAGTGAGGCGCTGGCTGACCTGAACAGTGGTGAGAGTTTTGCCGACACTGCCGTGCGCTTTTCGGACGATACCGCCAGTGCCGAGCAGGGCGGTGACCTTGGGGTGATCAGTCGCGGCTTCTTTGGCGATGCTTTCGACGACGCTGCGTTTGCCCTTGGGGTCGGTGAAACGTCCCAGGTCGTCGAAATGGACGGTGCCTTCCATATTCTGCAGGTCACCGAGCTGGACGCCCCCTCTTTCGAAGAGCAGCGTGACCGTTTGGCCCAGGAAGTGGCGCTGCGCGAGGTCAACGATGACTTCAATCGCCAGGTACAGCGTCTGATCGATGAAAGCTTTGCCGCAGAAGATCTGCAATCCGTTGCGGACGATCTCGGCCTGACGCTTAACGAAAGTGACTGGCTGGCCCGTGGGGAAGGAGAGGGTGCGCTTTCCGAGCCGGGCGTACTGGATGAAGCGTTCAGTGCTGACGTGCTGGGTGAAGGTTACAACAGCGAAGTCATCGAGCTGGACAACGATCGTCGACTGGTGCTTCGCGTGGCCGAGCATCGTGACGCGACGCTCTTGCCGCTGGACGACGTGCGTGATCAGGTAGAGCAGGCTGTGGCAGCTCAGCAGCGTCAGCAGGCGTTGCAGGAAGAGGCCAATGAGATGATTGCGGCTCTGCGCGACGGTCAAGCCTTGGAGCTGGACTGGATGAGTGCGTCCAACATCACCCGTCAATCGGACAGCACTTTGCCACAAACGCTGATCCGTGAAGTGTTCCGTATGCCACACCCTGAAGAGGGCGACAGCGTTTACCGTGCCGTGGCCTTGCCTCAGGGCGTTGCCGTCGTTGCTCTGGACAGCGTCAGTGAAGGGCAGGCCGACGAACAGATGAATGCTTTCGTCGCGCAAATGGCCGAACAGCTGCGGGCTCAGGCGATCATTCAAGGGTTGATCGATGACCTGCGCAGTGATGCCAGGATAGAGCGCTAAAACGAAAAAGCCGATCCATGTGATCGGCTTTTTCATGACGGGGCCTGTGCTTAGTGCGATTCGCCGTCGAACCCGGGCGGGTTGGTCAGCGAGAACTGGCGCAGTACGGGCTCCGGGTGGCGCTCGCTCGAGTGCTCCACGACAATGTCCCAGCCGTGCGTCTCGTCCCAGTCGCCCAGCACGAAGCGCTTGGCAGGCACGTCTTCCACGGTGAGGTCATGGACCCTGGGGCGATGGGTGTGGCCATGGATCATGATGTTCACCCCATGGCGCTGCATCGTGGCCACGACTTCCTCGTGGGTCACATCCATGATGGCCTCGGCCTTGTTGGCGTTGGCATCCCCGGACTGCATGCGCAGGCTCTTGGCCAACTCGAGCCTCTGCTCCAGCGGCATGGCCAGGATCTGCGCCTGCCACTCAGGGTGGCGAGACTGGGCGCGAAACGCCATATAAGCTTCATCCCTGGTGCATAGGCTGTCGCCATGCAGAATGACCGCAGCCACGCCTTGTAGCTCCACTTGCTCACTGTCGGGCAGCAGGGTGGCCTGACAGGCGTTGATGAAGCGTTCGCCGATCAGGAAGTCTCGGTTACCGTGGATGAAAAAGATGGACGTGCCCGCATCGCTCAGTGCCCGCAGGCGCTTGATCACCTCATGGGCCACCCCGCTGAGGGGGTGAGGCGTATCCAGCAAATCGTCTCCGATCCAGGCGTCGAACAGGTCGCCCAGAATGTAAAGATCCTCGGCCCCTTTGGCGGTATGCTCCAGGTAACGATAAAACCCCTGATTGAGCTCAGGGGTGTCGTTACTCAAATGCATGTCAGCGTTCAGCAGCGTACGCATAAGACTCCCGACGGTTATTCCGCATCCTTCAGGTAGGCGCGCTCGATGACCACGTCCTCGGCGGGCACGTCTGCGTGCATGCCACGGCGCGTGGTGCTCACGGCCTTGATGGCGTTGACCACGTCCATGCCGTCCACTACTTCACCAAATACCGCGTAACCCCAGCCTTGCAGGCTTTTGCCGCTGTGGTTCAGGAAGCTGTTGTTACCGACATTGATGAAAAACTGGGCGGTGGCCGAGTGGGGGTCTTGGGTACGGGCCATGGCCAGCGTGCCGATGGTGTTCTGCAGACCGTTGTCGGCTTCGTTTTCGATGGGGTCGCGTGTCGGCTTCTGGTTGAACTCCTGGTCGAAGCCACCCCCTTGAATCATGAAACCATCGATGACCCGGTGGAACAGCGTGCCGTCGTAAAAGCCATCGCGCACGTACTGCTCGAAATTAGCTGCGGTGGCGGGCGCTTTTTCGTGATTGAGCGCAATAGTGATGTCACCGTGGTTCGTCTGTAATACGATCATGGATAAATTCCTGTTCAATAAAGGCGTTCGCCTTGGCGCTGTGCATCGGCGTCACGTTATAATAACGGTTTTGCTCGGCACCGCGAAGCGCTAACCCGTTTAGCATAGGCATCGGTTGCCCGGCACGCCATCCACGATGAGGTTATCAACACCACCATGACCAACGAGACCACCCCAGCGCCAAACTTCATTCGCAACCAAATACGCGACGAGATAGCGGGCGGCCAGGTCACCAAAATTGTGACGCGCTTCCCTCCGGAGCCCAACGGCTTCCTGCATATCGGCCATGCCAAGTCGATCTGCCTGAATTTCGGGCTCGCCGAGCAGTTGGGTGGTGAGTGTCATCTGCGGTTCGACGACACCAACCCGGCGAAGGAAGAGCAGGCGTATATCGATGCCATCAAGGAAGACGTCAGTTGGCTGGGCTTCGAGTGGGCAGGCCCCGTGCGCTTTGCCTCCGATTATTTCGAGCAGCTCTATGCCTGGGCGCAGCACCTGATCCGCGAAGGGAAAGCCTATGTCGACGACCTCTCTCCCGATGAGATTCGCGAGTATCGCGGCACCTTGACCGAACCCGGCAAACCCAGCCCTTACCGGGAGCGCAGTGTCGAAGAGAATCTCGATCTGCTGGAGCGTATGCGCCACGGCGAGTTTGCCGAAGGCGAGAAAGTGCTGCGCGCCAAAATCGACATGGCGTCGCCCAACATCAATCTTCGCGACCCCATTCTGTACCGTATTCGTCACGCCCATCATCACCAGACCGGTGACGCCTGGAAGATCTACCCTTCCTACGACTTCACCCACGGTCAGTCGGATGCCATCGAAGGGATCACCCACTCCATCTGTACCCTGGAGTTCGAAGACCATCGTCCGCTGTACGAATGGTTCCTGAACAATCTGCCGGTGCCCGCCAAACCCCGCCAGATCGAGTTTGCGCGGCTGAACCTTGACTACACGCTGACTTCCAAGCGCAAGCTCAAGCTGCTGGTGGATGAGCAGATCGTGGATGGCTGGGACGATCCGCGTATGCCGACCATCTCGGGCATGCGCCGCCGCGGCTATACCCCGGCTTCGATCCGCAAATTCTGTGAAATGATCGGCGTGACCCGTTCGGATGGCGGCCTGGTGGACATTGCCATGCTGACCCATGCCATTCGTTCGGATCTGGAAGACAACGCCCCCCGCGCCATGTGTGTGCTGAAGCCGTTGAAAGTGGTGTTGACCAACGTGCCGGAAGGCCACGAAGAGGTCTACGAAGTGCCGGGCCACCCCGCCCGTGACGACATGCCGATGCGCAAGGTGCCGTTTGGTCGCGAGCTGTATATCGACCAGGACGACTTCATGGAGGATGCGCCGAAGAAGTTCTTCCGCTTGGCCCCTGGCAAGGAAGTACGTCTGCGCAATAGCTACGTGATTCGCTGCGATGAAGTGGTCAAGAACGACGCGGGCGAGATCCAGGAGCTGCACTGCTCGGTGGACTTCGACACCTTGGGCAAAAATCCGGAAGGCCGCAAGGTCAAGGGTGTCATCCACTGGGTCAGCGCCACCCACGGTGTGCCGATGGAGGTGCGCCTCTACGACAACCTGTTCATGGTCGAGCAGCCGGATCGCGACAAGGATGTGGATTTCCTCGAGCACCTGAATCCCGAGTCGCTGGTCACCTGCCAGGCCATTGGTGAGCCAAGCCTGGCCAGCGCCGCGCCGGAAGATCGCTTCCAGTTCGAGCGGATGGGCTATTTCTGCGCCGACCGCCACGCCTCCAGTGCAGAGCACCTGGTGTTCAACCGCACCGTGGGTTTGAAAGATAGCTGGGCGAAAATCAAACAGAAGGGTTAAGGAAACGTCATATGCACATTTACAATACGCTGACACGCCGCAAAGAGCCTTTTAAGCCCCTTGTCGATGGCAAGGTAAGCATGTACGTCTGCGGCATGACGGTGTATGACTACTGTCACCTTGGCCACGCCAGGGTGATGGTGGCCTTTGACGTGATTACCCGCTACCTGCGTCACCGTGGCTACGACGTCACCTACGTGCGCAACATCACGGATATCGACGACAAGATCCTCAAGCGTGCCGAGGAGAACGGTGAGGCCATCAGCGCGCTCACCGAGCGCATGATCGCGGCGATGCATGAAGACGAGGCGCGGCTGAATGTGCTGCCCCCCAGCCAGGAGCCCCGTGCCACGGGACATATTGGCGACATCATCAGCATGATCGAAACGCTGGTGGAAAAAGGCTTTGCCTACGCCGCGGAAAACGGCGACGTCTACTATCGGGTGCGCAAGTTTGCCGATTACGGCAAGCTCAACAATCGCCAGCTGGATGACATGCGCTCTGGCGCGCGCGTGGAAGTGGACGTGCACAAGGAAGACCCGCTGGACTTCGTGCTCTGGAAAGCGGCCAAACCGGGAGAGGCCCATTGGCACTCCCCCTGGGGAGACGGCCGCCCAGGCTGGCATATCGAATGTTCGGCCATGTCCACCTGCTGCCTGGGGGATACCTTCGATATTCATGGCGGTGGGCCGGACCTGACCTTCCCCCATCACGAAAACGAGATTGCCCAGTCGGAAGCGGCTACGGGTAAGACCTACGTGAACACCTGGATGCATGCCGGTGCCGTGCGCGTCAATCAGGAAAAGATGTCGAAGTCGCTGGGCAACTTTTTCACCATTCGTGATGTGCTGGCGGAGCATGACCCGGAGGTCGTGCGCTATCTGCTGGTGGCCAGCCACTATCGCAGCCCGATCAACTACTCCGTGGATTCGCTGGTCGAGGCGCGCAAGTCGTTGACGCGCCTGTATACTGCCCTTGAAGGTGTCGAGGTGGCATCTGAGGGTGAGCAGGGGGCTTACGCCGAGCGTTTCACTGCTTCCATGGATGATGATTTCAATACCCCGGAAGCGCTGGCCGTACTGTTCGACCTGGCAAGAGATCTCAATCGTGCCAAGAGCGATCAGCCGGAAGCTGCGCCCCGCCTGGCCGCAGAGCTGCAGCGCCTGGCGGGAGTGCTGGGGCTATTGCAGCAGACGCCGCAGGCCTTCCTGAAAGGGGCGCAGCATTCGATGGCGCTGGGCGAAGACGAGATCGAAGCCAGAATTGCCGAGCGTCAGGCGGCCAAGGCCAACAAGGACTTCGCCCGCGCCGATGCCATTCGTGACGAGCTGGCAGCGCTAGGCATCGTGCTGAAAGACTCACGAGAAGGCACGACCTGGGTCATCGAAGCGCCTTGAGGATGCAGGAGATCAGACGCCGTTGAGGCGGCGTCTGACTTCAACGCAGTTGCCTCGTATACTGAAGCGACACCCTCAGGATGCTCACTCAAAGGATGACCCCATGCGCCTATTGCTAAACCCCCTGCTGACCGCCTGCCTGTCCACGGTAGTCGTTATCTGCCGACCCAGTGGCCCGCGAATATCTCGATAGCCTGGATGACTGATGAATGTCGTTGATCGACGCACTGCCATCGCCAGCGGCCATTCGGCGCCGCTGGCAACCTAATGTCGTACTGCTGTGCCTGAGTGCCGTCATGCTGGTGGCCGCCTGGTCTTTCCATCTGGTGACCGTGGCGCCCAATCGGATCGTCACGGGAACGGGGTTTGGGATGGTGGCAGCCATTGGCTGGCCCGGTGGCGCACTGGTATCGCTTCTGTTCATCGCCATGGCCGCCCTGGCCTGGCTGCCCAGCACGCGCCATTATCGGGCGCTGCTGGGGGTGATTACCCTGACGCTGCTGCTGATGCCGTTTGGCCTGATGGTCGCCGGGCACTGGCTGATACCCCCGGATGCGCCTCAGGCCAGGCTGGGCATCGGGACTGCCTACTGGACGGTGCTGTTCGTGCTGTTGCTGTGTCTGGTGGAAGTACGCCTGCGGCTTGGGCTATCCCGCTGGTGGACAGCGCTGCTGCTGCTCGGCATCGGCACCTTGTGGTGGCTGTGCGCTGCCTTCGGATTGCAGTCGCTGGCCCTGGTGCAGGAGTTTCAGGCCCGGGAGCGGCAGTTCTATCGTGCGTTGAGCCAGCATATCGTGCTGGTCAGCAGTGCCGTGAGCGTCAGCGTCGTGCTGGGCATGCTGCTGGCCATGCTGATGCGCCGCTACCGGCGCCTGCAAACCGTCGCCTTTGGGCTGCTCAATTTTCTGCAGACGATTCCCAGCCTGGCGCTGTTCGGTTTGCTGTTGGCCCCTCTGGCGTGGCTGGCGGCCAACGTGCCTGCCTTGGCAGCCATGGGCGTCAGTGGAATTGGCAATGCCCCGGCACTGATCGCCTTGATTGCTTACAGTCTGCTGCCCATGGTGCGTAATACTTACGTTGCCCTGGAGGAGGTCAGTGCAGAAACCCTGGAAGCGGCTAAGGCCATGGGAATGCGAAGCCCGCAGCGGTTCTGGCAGGTGCGACTACCGCTGGCGCTGCCGGTGTTGCTGGAAGGGGTAAGAGTCACCGCCGTGCAAGCCATCGGGCTTACGGCGGTGGCGGCGCTGATTGGTGCCGGAGGACTTGGCACCTTCATTTTTCAAGGGTTGGGGCAGGCGGCCATGGACATGGTGCTGCTGGGTGCGCTGCCAATCCTGGTGCTGGCGCTGATCGTGGATGCAGCATTAGGGGCGCTGGCGGAAGCGCTACGCCCCGGAGGACAGCAATGATCGAGCTTTCCCATGTCTCCAAGCAGTTTGGCGACGAAACGGCGGTGGATGATATTTCACTACGGGTGGCCAAGGGCAAGTTCTGTGCCCTGGTGGGCACCTCCGGATGCGGTAAGTCCACCACTCTGCGCATGATCAATCGGCTGATCGAGCACACCCGTGGCGACATCATTCTGGATGGCCAGGCGATAGAGCACTACGACCCGGTCAAACTTCGCCGCCGTATTGGCTACGTCATCCAGAGCACCGGCCTGTTCCCGCACTGGACCGTCGCGCGCAATATTGGCCTGGTGCCGCGGCTGTTGAAGTGGGCTCCTGCCGAGGTCAGCCGCCGTGTCGAAGAGCTGATGGGTTTGCTGGGGCTGCCGGTGGGCGAGTTTGCACACAAATACCCGCATCAGCTTTCCGGCGGGCAGGCGCAGCGTGTGGGGGTGGCCCGCGCGCTGGCCGCAGACCCCGATATCCTGCTGATGGACGAGCCGTTTGGAGCCCTGGATCCGATCACCCGAGACAAGCTGCAGGATGAGCTGGCCCGCCTGCAGGCTCGGCTGCACAAGACCGTGGTGCTGGTGACTCATGATATGGATGAAGCCCTGAAGCTGGCCGACCACCTGGTCGTCATGCGCGAGGGGCGTATCGTCCAGCAGGGCACGCCTTTGGCGCTGTTGCAGCATCCCGCCGACCCCTTCGTCGATTCCTTGCTGGGCGGGCTGGAGCGGGGGCTCAAGCAGGCGGGGCTGACGCGCGTCAAGGATCACATGGCGTCTCTGGGCCCCACGCTGCCAGCCCAGTCGCGTATTCCCGCTGACTTTTCGTTGCGGCAGGGGCTTTCCATGATGCTGCGTGACCACAGCGACCGCTTGACCGTGGTGGACCAAAACGATGTGCCCATAGGCGAGCTGTCGCTGCGTAGAATCGTCAAGGAAGCCCAGTTGGACAGGGGCACCCTAACGTGATGCCGGATCCATCTCGCTCTGCGTCTTCGACCTCAGCCACCTCGAGCGCTGTCCCCGCGAGTTCCACCGCTTCGCGCTATGCCGCGTGGGGCTGGCCACTGGCCTGGGTGGCCTTGCTGCTGGTGCTGGTGTTGGCCATGCCCACTCTGGAACCGCTGTTTCGCTGGGTAGAGCCCAATGCGCGGCAGGTCATCTACGGACGTGCCGATTTTGTCGATTTGCTGGCCCGGCATCTGCTGGTGGTGAGCGTGGCCGCGCTGGTCACGCTTCTGGTGGGCGTCTCGGCAGGCATTGCCGTCACCCGGGCCAAGGGGCAGGATTTCCTGCCGCTGGTCGCTCAGCTGTCGTCGCTGGGCCAGACGTTCCCGCCCGTGGCGGTGCTGGCGCTGGCCGTGCCGGTACTGGGGTTTGGCACGCTGC
Organism: Halomonas sp. 141; assembly: GCF_002810305.1. NCBI lineage: Bacteria > Pseudomonadati > Pseudomonadota > Gammaproteobacteria > Oceanospirillales > Halomonadaceae > Halomonas > Halomonas sp. 141. Next base: position 24,514 of record NZ_PINZ01000016.1, on the reverse strand, counting down.
CGATCATCGTGGCGCTGATGCTGTATGGGCTGCTGCCCATCGTGCGCAATACCTTGACGGGCATCAACGAAGTAGACCCCAACGTCAAACAGGCGGCCATCGCCATGGGCATGACGCCCTGGCAGCTGCTGCGTCATGTTGAGCTGCCGCTGGCCCTGCCGGTCATTCTGGCGGGCGTTCGCACCTCGGTCACCATCAACATTGCCACGGCGGCGCTGGGCGCGACCGTGGGGGCCAGTAATCTGGGTGACCCGATCATCGCGGGAATCGTCAATGGCAACATGGCGTACATCGTCCAGGGGGCGCTAGCGATTGCCCTGCTGGCGCTCACTGTCGATAGTGCCTTCAATGCCCTCCAACAACGCCTTGCACGCCGATCTGCGTCTTAAGTTGAATCCCTAACGGCGGGAGACTGCGTTACTGTCCAGGTGTTGCGTTGACATGTGTCGGATAAATCCACTGGCACAAACGGTCATCACCAACAACACTGCCCTCAAAAGGGGTAAAAACAAGGACAATAACGATGACTCAGTTCGTACATCAGCCGACCTTCATGACCGGCGACGAATTCTCCATAGACACCTTCAGCGTGCTCAGCCCCGAGGGCGAGCTTTATGAAGGTGCCGATGAACCCACCTTGAGCCGCGATCACGCCCGTAGGCTCTACCAGGCCATGCTGGCCACGCGTATTCTCGATGAGCGCATGATGGCCGCGCAGCGCCAGGGCAGGCTCAGCTTCTACATGCAGTGTACCGGTGAGGAGGCCGCGGTGGTGGGAGCCACCGCCGCTCTGGACGATGCCGACATGATCATGGCCCAGTACCGCGAACAGGGCGCACTCATGTATCGCGGGTTCTCCATCGACGAGTTCATGAATCAGCTGTTTGGCAACGAGCTGGACTATGGCAAGGGGCGGCAGATGCCGATCCACTATGGTTCCCGCAAGCTGCATTACATGACCATCTCTTCGCCGCTGGCCACTCAGATTCCCCAGGCAGCCGGCTATGCCTATGGCCAGAAGCTCGCAGGTGAAGGCCACTGTACCCTGACCTTCTTCGGTGAAGGGGCTGCCTCGGAAGGCGATTTCCACGCCGCCCTGAACATGGCCTCGGTGCATCAGGTGCCGGTCATTTTCTTCTGTCGCAACAATGGCTATGCCATCTCGACTCCCGCCACCGAACAGTTTGCCGCCGATGGCATTGCCCCGCGTGCGTTCGGCTATCACATGCATGTCATTCGCGTGGATGGCAACGACGCCCTGGCCGTCTTCGAAGCCACCCGCCAGGCGCGCAAGATAGCCGTGGAGCAGCATCAGCCGGTGCTGATCGAAGCCATGTCGTACCGCTTGGCGGCGCACTCCTCCTCGGACGACCCGTCGGGCTACCGTGCCAAGAGCGAAGAGGAGGCGTGGCGAGTCAAGGACCCGCTATTGCGCCTGCAGCGCTGGCTGGCGAGTAAAGGGTGGTGGAGCGACGACGAAGAGTCCTGCCAGCAGGAGAGCCTGCGGCGGGAAGTGCTGGAGACCATGAAGCGCGCCGAAAAGCGTCCGCCGCCGCCGCTGGACTCCTTGATCACCGATGTCTATGCCGACGTGACGCCTGCCTTGCAGCGCCAGTTGGATCAGTTGAAACGGCACATTCGTCGCTATCCCGATGCCTACCCGCGCGGCGCTCAGTCGCTGGACCCCAGCGTATCGACGGCCCACGACGCACAGGGAGATGCCTAGTATGAGTACCATGAACATGCTGCAGGCCATCAATAACGCCCTGGACATCGCCATGGCGGAGGATGACAAGGTCCTCTGCTTTGGTGAAGACGTGGGGGTTTTTGGCGGGGTATTCCGAGCGACCAGCCATTTGCAGGAGAAGTATGGCAAGGCGCGCTGTTTCAACACGCCGCTGGTGGAGCAGGGCATCATCGGCTTTGCCAACGGTCTGGCTGCCCAGGGCTCGGTGCCCGTGGCGGAGATTCAGTTCGCCGACTACATCTTTCCCGCCTTCGACCAGATCGTCAACGAAACCGCCAAGTTTCGCTACCGCTCTGGCGATCTGTTCAACGTGGGTGGCCTGACCATCCGCACGCCGTATGGCGGCGGCATCTCGGGTGGCTTGTATCACTCTCAGTCGCCGGAAGCCTACTTTACCCACACGCCGGGCCTGAAGGTAGTGGTGCCGCGCAACCCCTATCAGGCCAAGGGGCTGCTGTTGGGGGCGATCCGTGACCCCGACCCGGTCCTGTTTCTGGAGCCCAAGCGCCTCTACCGGGCCGCCGTGGGCGAAGTACCCGAAAACGACTATCAGCTGCCCATTGGTGAGGCCGAGGTCGTCAGGGAAGGTAGCGATATCACCCTGGTGGGTTGGGGCGCGCAAATGGAGGTGATCGGCAAGGCCGCCGAGCTGGCCGAAGAGCAGGGCATTGCCTGCGAGGTCATCGATCTGCGTTCACTGCTGCCCTGGGATGTGGATGCCGTTGCCGAGTCGGTCTTCAAGACCGGTCGTATGATCGTCAGCCACGAAGCGCCGCTGACCGGAGGTTTTGCCGGTGAGATCGCCGCCACGATACAGGAGCGCTGTTTTCTCTATCTGGAGTCGCCGATTACTCGGGTGACCGGCCTGGATACACCTTTTCCGCTGATCCTGGAGAAAGAGTACCTGCCGGACCATCTGAAAATTTTTGAAGCGATTCGCGAAAACGTGAATTTTTGACGCAAGGGAGAGCGGTCATGAGTGATTTTTTACTACCGGATATCGGTGAAGGCATCGTCGAGTGTGAAGTGGTGGAGTGGCGAGTGGCCGAAGGCGACACCATCGAAGAAGACCAACCCATCGTCGAGGTCATGACCGACAAGGCGCTGGTGGAGATCACTGCGCCCGAAGCGGGCACGGTGACCAAACTGTATGTGCCCCAGGGGAAAATCGCCAAGGTGCATGCGCCGCTTTACGCGTATCAGGGTGCAGAAGAGGGTGCCAAAGAGAGTGCAGAAGAGGTTGCAGAAAAGAGTTCAGAGAACACCCGTTCCCCTGCCAGCGACGCTGCTGATATCAGCAAAGCGCCACCTTCTACGCCATCGCCCAGCGTCGAACAGTCAACGCCACAGTGCCCGACGGAAGGGCCAGCCTGCGCGGTGAAAACCCCGGCTAGCCCGGCCGTCAGGCGGCTGGTGCGCGAACATTGGCTGGTGCTGGCGGACATTGCCGGTAGCGGCAAGGATGGCCGCGTATTGAAGGAAGACGTGCTGGCGCATGTGAAGTCCAGCCACGCTGCGCCCAGCGACACGAGCCCTCACACCCAAGGGAAACTGGCGGCGGGCCAGTCAGGCCCCGCCCGGGTCGAGCCCCTGCGCGGCGTGCGCGCCGTCATGGCTCGGCGCATGGTGGAAGCCGCGACGACCATACCGCACTTCCATTATGGGGAAGAGGTGGATGTCACTGAACTGCTGGCGCTGCGCGAGCGCCTCAAGCCCCGGGTAGAAGCGCTGGGGGAGCGGCTGACGCTGATGCCCTTCTTCATGAAGGCGCTGGCGCTGGCCGTGGCCGAGCACCCCATCCTCAATGCGCAGCTCAATGCCGAGGGGGACGAGCTGCACTATTTTACCCAGTGCAATATCGGCATGGCGGTGGACAGCAAGGCGGGCTTGCTGGTGCCTAACGTTAAGGCGGTGGAGCAGTTGAGTCTACTGGACATTGCCAGGGAGGTAAGCCGATTGACTCAGGCGGCGCGGGAAGGCCGTGTGGATCAGGCGGACCTCAAGGGTGGCACCATCAGCATTTCCAATATTGGCGCTCTGGGCGGCACCTACGCCGCTCCCATCATCAACGCCCCGGAAGCGGCCATCGTGGCCATCGGCAAGACCCAGTGGCTGCCGCGTTTCGATGCCGAGGGTGCCGTGCAGCGACGCGCCATCATGACCGTGACCTGGGCGGGAGACCATCGATTCATCGACGGCGGCACCATTGCGCGCTTCTGCAACCACTGGAAAGCGTCTCTGGAAGCGCCAGAGACCATGCTGCTGCATTTGGCCTGACCCAAGGCCATTGCCCCCATGAGCCAGGCAGCGCTACAGCAGTTCTATATTCCAGAGGAGCAGTCGGTCTATCTGCTAAGCCATCACGATGCGCGCAAGCTGAAAGACTGGGTAGCGCTGTGCCAGGCTCAGCTGGTGCAGCTGGGGTACCGGGACATCGAGCTGATTGGCAAGGGGGCCTATGGTTTCGTGTTTGCGGGCAGCGCTCAGCAGCAGGGGCAGCCCACCCACTATGTGTTCAAGTTCTCGCGCATCACGCTGCCTACCCACTTGCAAGAGCGCCTCGAAGAAGAGGCGTTCATGCTCGATCAGGTCAGCCACCCTCTGATTCCCGGGCTGATCGCCTATCAGCGCGTGCGCGGCCAGTCCATTCTGGTCATGGAGCGCGCGCCCGGCTGGAATCTCGAGCAAGTATCGCTGCGCCAGGGGCGGCTCTCGCCGCGCCTGGTGGTGCATATTGCCGCGCAGTTGGCAGAGATTCTGGTCACCCTGCGCCGGGAAACCGGCCCCCATGCCCGCCCCGTGGTGCATGGCGACATCAAGCCTTCCAACCTGGTGTTCGACGCCAGCAGGGAAAACATCGCCCTGATCGATTGGGGGGCGTCGGTCTTTGCCCAGCTGGATGCGGCGCTGCAGTTCGTCGGTGCCAACGTGATGGAGCTGATGTCGGATAACCTGCAGCAGACCAACGCGCGGTTGGGCGACGTCTACTTCATCGGCGAAGAGCAGCTCAACGGCGCGCTGTCATCGCCGCGTTTCGACGAACAGGGGGTGGCGGGAACCCTGTATGCCCTGGCATCGGCGCAGTCCTGCCGTTTTGGCTGCCGAGCGATTCCGGCCAGTGCGTTGGGCCTGCCCATCGAGTTTGCCCGCACGCTGGATGGGCTGCTGGATGCCGACCCGGCCATTCGCCGCCGCGCGGGGGATCACTTCATTCGTGAAATGCCGCGTATGGCCAGAACCGTGATGATCGACTTGCCTGCCGTGCCGCCGCCGCCCCTGGTGCCGATCTGGGGGCATCGCCAGCGCCGGGAGATCGACACCGTGGTGTACAGCTCTCGCAAGGCCTTTCTGCGCGAGGCCAGCGTCGAAGAAACCCTCAATGACGTCAATGACGTGCAGCTGGACCGCTACTACAAACAGTTCATGCAGGGCATGGGCGACACCGAGAAAGCCTTTCTGGCGTCGGTGAGCCGGTTGGGCAAATACCCCGTGGTGGGCGGGCTGGCCGTGCGCTGGGAGCGGGAGGGTGTCTATATCGACTCGTCGCTCAATCTGCACGACCCCGACCTGAAGCCTGCCTTTACCGAAGCGGTAAATAACATGGTGCATCTGGCGCGGGCCATCCACCGCCAGGGTATTTTCAAGAGTTGCCTGTTCAATGCGCGGCAGACGCTGCACCTGGAGCGGGAAAGCGCCGATGCATCGTTCGCTGCGCAGTCGGGCATGACCATCGGGTATGAGGTGAGCGCCGTGCCGGAGATGGAGGATCGCACCCGCCAGCACAGTTATTTCGAAGATGGTCCGGATCCCGAGGAGCTGCTGGTGTTGCCCGACAGCATCATGGCCCTGCTGGAGCAGCTCAATGACATCCACCATACCGGCATGATCATCTTCGAGGCGCTGCCCAGACACCTGAAGATTCATAGCTACTACCGCCTGCTGGACCCGCGCCGAGAGCAGGCGTTCTCTGCGCTGCTGGCGCACATGCTGGACAGCGTCAATCAGATCGAAGGGCTGGGGGTATCGGGCTTCATGAAAATGCCCTACAAGGACACTCGGTTCTTTACCCACCTGGCGTGCCAGCCTGCCCACTACTACCCCAGAGACCCGCGCGACTATCTGCGCAAGCTGAGCGGTGGGGCAATCGATCCGCGTTAGCGGGTTACCTCGCGGGTCAGCCACTCGCCCAACTGCTGATTCAAGTCATCGGACGCTGCGCCGAAGGCATCGACCACGTCGGCAATGGCGACGCTGCTGGCACGCTTGCGTATGGCGAAGCTGCTGGTCGCCAAGGGCGCGCGGTTGCTGTCAACCAGCTGTACATCCAGCTGCACGTTGACGCTGGGCGGCGTATCGTCGTATTCGCTCTGGAAGTGGCGCAGCTCGCTGAGCAGGGTCAGGTCGTGGGGCAGGCGATCACTGCCGACGCTCGCAAACCGCTGCTGGGCCTGCAGGCCTTCGATGAGCCGGGCCTTGAGCATGTCCGGAGCGTCCTCGTGCCAGCGTGCGCCTTCGTAGACGTTCACCACGTTGCCTTCCGGAAATACCACCATGCGGTTGCTGCCCAGCAAGTGCCCCGTTTCTGGCGTGGCGATGCCCAGCGTCATGGCGTGGGTGGCCGCTGCATTCGGCTGCCCTGAGGTGTCTACGGCCGGCAGCCGATAAAGCGTGGCCGGTTCGTTGTCGGGCAGGATCGAACAGGCCGTCAGGGTGGCCAGAATGATCAGCAGGGCGCCTGTACGCAGGGGGCTGATTCGCAGGGCCCCGGTTCGAAGGGGCCTGATTTGCAGGGCTTTAGCTCGCAGGGTCTTGAACATCATGGGCGGAACTCCTCTATCTGGTCACGGCCCAGCAAAAAGTTGGTGGGGTTCTCTTCGAGCTGGCGGGTAATGCGATCCAGGGTGGTCAGGGTGGCGCGCAGCGCCGCCAGGGCCGGGGCAATATCGCGGGTGCTTTGCAGCGTGCTTTCCACGGCACCGGCATTGTCATCCACCAGCTGTTCGATGCGCTGGGCAGCGTTGGCCACGTCGCGGCTGGCATTCTTGGCGCTCTGCATGACCTCTCGACCTTCGCGGCTGAGCAGCGAATGCGCTTCCTGGCTTAGGGTCTCGATGCTTTCCAGAGTGGCGGTGGCCTGACGCGAGACCTCCCCGAACAGGACCATGTTCTCGTCCAGAGCAGACTGCTGGGAGGCAATCATGTCGGTGATCTGGGCAACGTTGGTGAGAATGTTGCCTGCTTCCTGGCGATTGTCGTCGCTGAACAGCTCGTTGACGTTTTTCAGAATGGCGTTGATGTTGTTAATCATCTCTTCGCCCTCTTCGAAGAGCGTGGCAATCGGCGACGGGTCGGCGCGAATGAACGGCATGTCGTCATCGCTCTGGTCCAGCAGGCGCGGGCTCTCCGGCGTGCCGCCATGCAGCTGAACGGACATGCTGCCAGTAATGCTGGCAAAGGCCAGACGTGCCCGGGTATCGGTCTTGACCGGGGTGTCTTCGTACACACGGATACTGGCCAGCACCTGGCGGGGGTCATCCGGATTGAGGCTCAATTCGGTGACATCACCTACCTCGATGCCGTTGTACTGCACCTTGCTGCCCACCGCCAGGCCGCTGACGCTGCGCTCGAACAGGATGCGGTAGGGCTGGTAGTCGCGCTCGCCCGCCGCGTGGCTCATCCATAGGGCAAAGAGCAGGGCAGCGGCTGCCGTGAGCACGGTGAACAAGCCGATCATGATATGGTGCGCGCGGGTTTCCATGTGTCTCACTCCTCGCGGGAAGTCGGTTCAGCAGAGCGCTGCGCGGCGCGTCCACGGGGGCCATTGAAATAGTCCTGTATCCACTCGTCGTCGGTCTGGGCGACTTTCTCCAGGGTGTCGGCCACCAGCACGCGCTTCTGGGATAACACCGCGACGCGGTCGCAGGCGGCGTAGAGCGTGTCCAGGTCGTGGGTGACCAGAAAGACGCTGAACCCCAGGGCGTCTCTCAAGGTGACCAGCAGCTGATCGAAGGCGGCGGCCCCAATCGGGTCCAGCCCGGCGGTGGGTTCGTCGAGAAACAGAATGTCAGGGTCCAGGGCCAGGGCGCGAGCCAGCGCGGCGCGCTTGACCATGCCCCCCGACAGCGACTCGGGGAACTGTCGCGCCGCCTGCGGGGGCAGGCCGACCAGCGCCAGCTTGATGCGCGCCAGGTACTCGGCTTCTTCTCGGGACAGTTTAGCGTGCTCGATGAGGGGGAGCGCGACGTTTTCCTGTAGCGTCAACGAGCTGAACAGGGCGCCACGCTGGAAAAGCACGCCAAACCGCCGTTCGACCTGGCTGCGCTCGGCATCGCTCAGCTCGTCGAGCCGGTTGCCTAGCACGTCGATGTGACCTCCATCGGGCTTCTTGAGACCGACGATACTGCGTAGCAGTACGGATTTGCCGGTGCCCGACCCGCCGACCACGCCGAGAATTTCACCGCGCTGCAGCGTCAGGTCGAGGTCTTCATGGACCACGTGGCTTCCAAAGCGGTTGACCAGCCCCTCGACGGTGATGGCCGCGTGGTCGTCGCTGGCATCGGGTGTCTTGTGGTGTTCCTTTACCATCCCATCTCCATGAAAAAGAGTGCCGCCAGGGCGTCCAGTAGAATCACCATGAAAATGGATTGTACGACGCTGGAGGTCGTATGGGTACCCACAGACTGGGCACTGCCGCTGACCTTGAAGCCTTCCAGGCAGCCAATCACGGCAATCACGAAAGCAAACACCGGGGCCTTGCTCATGCCCACCAGAAAATGCGTCACCGAAACATCGTTCTGGAGCGTGTTCATGAATTGGGTCAGGGAGATATCCAGCGAGAGGGTGGCGACCATGGCGCCACCGACCAGGCCACTGAGCATGCCGACGAAGGCCAGCAGGGGCAGGCTGATCAGCATGGCCATGACCCGGGGCAGCACCAGCAGCTCGATGGGGTCCAGCCCCTGGGTTTTGAGGGCATCGATCTCCTCGTTGGATTTCATGGCCCCCAACTGCGCCGTGAAGGCGCTGGCGGTACGCCCCGCCAGCAGAATGGCCGCCAGCAGCACGCCGAATTCGCGCAGGAAGGAAAACGCCACCAGGTCGATGGTGTACACCGTGGCCCCAAAGTCTTCCAGCACCGTGGCCCCGAGAAATGCCACCACGGCCCCCACCATGAAGGTCAATAGGGCCACGATGGGCACGGCATTCAGGCCACTTTGCTGCACATGGGCCACCGTAGCGGTGATGCGCCAACGGCTAGGCCGAAACAATAGTGGGACGAAGGCCGCCAGTACCAGACCGATGAACCCCAGCAGTTGACGCTGCTGAGACCACAAACCGCTCATCTGCTGACCGATGGAAGCCAGCGCTTCGCTGACGCGAGAGGCGCGCGGTTGGTCATTTTCCAGCGGGGATGCCATGGCCTCGGCCAGACGCATCAGCAGAGCTTGCTGCGCGTCCGGTAGCTCGCTGGCCCACTCATTTACCTGCTTGGCGTTGTCAACGCCTACCAGCTCGATGACCAGCGCGGCGCCCGCCGTGTCCAGTTTGTCGAAGCCGGGCAGCTGGATAGACGCTTCAGAGACCTCCTGATGTCGATTCAGCGTGTCTCTCAAGGCCGAATAGTGGCGAAGCGTCCATTCCCCGTGCAGCGCTATGTGATCATCGTGTTGCGTGACCCACTCGTTTGGCATCCTTGCTCCCTATGTGTCGACAAGGCGATTAATGCTCCATGATACATTCAAACGAGCGTTAGGGAAACACTGCACAAATCCCGCCGTAGCTGCCGGATCGACACCGGCGGGGTAGAATCTGATCATCCCGCCACCGTCTGACAGAGCCGTCCTATGAAGCAGATCTCGTTCGCCCAGGCAGAGCACCAGAACAAGAAGAAGGTCACCCGCCGCGAGCGGTTTCTGGCCCAGATGGAGTCGCTAGTGCCTTGGCAACGGTTGATCGATGCGTTGTCGCCATCCTACTTCCCGAACGCGGCGGGCAAGCGGGGCCGGCCGCCCATCGGCCTTGAGCGCATGCTGCGGATCTACTTCCTGCAACAGTGGTATGCGCTTGCTGACGAGGCGCTCGAAGATGCCATCTACGACAGCCAGGCGATGCGCGACTTCGTGGGGATCGACCTGGCCATCGAAAGCGTGCCGGATGCGACCACACTACTGCGCTTCCGCCATCTGCTGGAAAAGCATGCCCTGACGCAGCGGATCTTCGAGGAAATCAATGCTCACCTGGCCGAGAAGGGGCTGTTTATGCGTGAGGGCACCATTGTCGACGCCACCATCGTCGCGGCCGCGCCCTCCACCAAGAACAAGGCCAAGCAGCGCGACCCCGAGATGAAACAGACCCGCAAGGGCAACCAATGGTACTTCGGCATGAAGGCTCACATTGGCGTCGACGCGGTGACCGGGCTGACGCATACCGTGGTTGCCACCTCGGCTAACGTGGCAGATGTCACCATGGCAGACCACTTGGTGCGGGATGATGACAAGCGAGTCCACGCTGATGCCGGCTACATCGGTATGGGCAAGCGCCTGGGTGAAGAGAAGGACGCGGAGGATTCCCGTTGCTGTATCGCGGCAAAACGGGGCGGCATCAAGAAGATGGAAGAGAGCCCGATGAAAGAACTGTTGCTGAAGATCGAGAGAACCAAGGCCAGCATCCGCGCCAAGGTTGAGCATCCGTTCCACGTCATCAAGAACCTCTTCGGCTACCGCAAGGTGCGCTACAAGGGGCTGGCCAAGAACCAGGCGCAGCTATTCAGCCTGTTCGGGCTGGCCAACCTGGTGCTGGCGACGAGATGCGAAGGACGAGTTGACGGGGCCAGTGCGCCTTGAATCTGCCCTGCCAGCCGAATAATCCGGCTGGCAGGGGAAATAGGCCATCTTTACTGGTCAGAAAGCGACCGCTGATGCGGTGAAAGTACCATTCTGAGCGCTTCAGCCGCTTAGAACCGAATTGATCAGCGGTTCCCTAGGTGTTCCTGGACGAGCGTCAGCTGCTCCTGGGAAAGGTCGTGACTTTCCACTAATCTCCACAGACTGTCTCCGCTGGAGGAGACCATCAAGCGCGCCAAAACGCCTCCCATACTGTGTCCAATCAAAACGATACCTTGTGAAGCAAGCGTTTCGGAGGTTGGGTCAAACTGCTGCAGGGTCTCGGCAACGGTACTACGGATCCTCGCATGATTCAGGGCGAGTGGCATATTGGTGGGATAGTAGACTTGCCATATTTGAAAATTTTGCCGCAAGGTTTCATCGCCCAGAACTTCATTGTCAACATTAACCCAGGCTTCGGGGCTGCTGCCAAGACCATGCAGCATAAGTATGACACGCCGTTCAGGATCGAAAGGCTGCATCATATAGAGATGCGGTCGACTGATACCTTGACGTTGGCCGAGTAGTGAGCGGAGGGCCTGACGTGAGAATCCAGATTTTGCTAACCACAAGCCATAACCTGCGGTGAAATTCGCGGCTAAAGGAACCTGCTGCCCATGTAGTTCAATGCTATCATCTTGATAGGGATTGCGTATTATCACATCAAGTGCATCGGTGGATAGCACCTGAGCGAGGTCTTCACCAGGAAAATGGAGCAGTGCGGTAAGTGCCGGAAAAGGCATCTCGCTGTAGACTCTAGCACGATGAAGCGCAAGACTATCGTCCATTACTGCTACCAGTTCGGCACCAAAGCCGTCACGTCGATACGTGCTGCGCAAACCGGAAAATACCAGTGAAGATGCTGGGATAAGCTCCTCGGGTACATCGTTATCATCGGCGAAGTGGAGCCCGGCTATGTCGGTGGTAATATTCCAACCCGCAAGAGTAGGCGTGTCATAAGCAGAGAGGCCAGCACTGGTTTCTGTAGCAGCGATATTCTGTTGAAACAGCCCGGAAATAACTTGTTGAACTGCATAATTATAGTAGTCCCGTACCTGCATCTGACGATCTTCGAAGGCGCGCTCCCCGGGCGATCGTTCAGTGAAGAATAGGTAAGCATAGGCATGTCTGGCAACCTCTACCCACGCGTTAATGTCAGTCTCAGAGCGAGGAATATTGCTTGATGATCCTGCGCGCGACATCGCCACTTGAAGCCACAGCTCTGCAAGTGCTGAAAGCCGCCGTTCATCATCTATGCCAAGCGCATTGGCTAAAGCAACGACACAGTTTTGGGAGGGCTCACGGCATGGGCCTTCGTCCAGACCGATAACATGAATAGTTTCCTGCGTGGCAGCGCTCAGCTCGCCCGTGGTAAGTAGATCCCCTCGCTTAAGAGCGATGTACTCACCAGGAGTGAGCGAAGAGACGCCGACCATGGCGCAACCGCTCGATAGCATGGTAAACAGTAGGATTATGATGGAAAGCCTAGCTGGGTTCACAATGACACCTTATTAATTTTAAGTGTATGGGTTTCTCTTTATCCTGCCATGGTGCCGATGATTAGCGCATTGACTAGATCGATGAAGAACCCACACACTAGCGGCACAACGATGAAGGCATTCGGTGCCGCACCGTACTGACGTGTGACTGCGGTCATATTTGCGATAGCCGTGGCGGTGGAACCGAGTACGATGCCGCCGAAACCGGCGCACATTACGGAGGCCTCGTAGTCTTTCCCCATGACACGGTGCACGACAAAGATCACGAACGTGATAGTTAGCAATATCTGTATGGCCAGGGAGGTAGCGATGAAGCCCAAAACGCCTTGTAGCTCCCAGAGTTGCAGCCCCATTAGCGCCATGGTCAGGAACAGTCCAAGGCTCATGTCTGAGATCAGGGCGATGCCGGGCTGCATACTCGGCCAGTTCCACAATCGACCTCTGCCTTCATGGGTGATTAAATCGCATAAGCTACGCAACATGATGCCAGCCAGCAGGCAGCCCACGAAGTTTGGTAGCTTCAGGCCACTCATGCTGATAAGTGCAGTCAATCCTTGACCTAGCATTAGGGTCAGATTGAGCCAGAAGAGGGCTAGCAGCACGCCATGATAATCGAGTCGCAGTAATGGCTCATCTTTGTGTAGAGTGCTGATTTCAAGCTCAGCGTCGCCGGAAGGGCGGGTGTTATGTCTGCGTATAAGGAATCCGGCAATTGGGCCGCCAATCAGGCAGGCCGCTATCAACCCAATCATATTGGCGGCCAAGCCAAGCTCGCCGGCATTGATGATGCCGAGTTCCTCAACGAAATGAGGTGTCCAAGCCATAGTGGTGCCAACGCCGCCAGTCAGTGAGATTGAGCCAACCATTAGTCCCGCACGGGCATCCATACCAAAGCCGGTAGCGATGGCCATGCCAGTGAAGTTCTGCAGCACGATGAAACCACTGGCTAATGCCAGCAGTATCATCAATGGGCGCCCACCCTTGATCAAGTTACTGATCTGGGAGTTCAAGCCGATGGCGGCGAAGAAATACAGCAAGAGCATGTCACGCGCACCCAGCTCAAAGAAAACACTAATATCGAAAACGTAATATAAAAGACAGACGATAGCCGCGCATAACGCACCGCCGACCACCGGTTCGGGAATGCTGTAGCGGCGTAGTAAGGACCAACGCTGGGTGAGCCCTTTGCCGATGAACAGCAATAGGATAGCCAGAGTGAAACTGAGAAAGGCGTTGATCTCTAACGATGGCGGCATAGGGTGTCTTTATTGTCGTTGATTAGAAAAAAATGCTAGATGGTCATGGTGCTAAAAGTTCATGCAGCATCCGCGTGTGAGCATGTCGCAGAGAGTCAACGGTGGCAGTAGCGGTGGTTTCGTCAAAAATCATTTGCCAGACAGCACCGTACAGCGCTGGAGCCATCAATAGTGCAGCGTCATCAAGGAAGGCACTATGGCGGAGGTGGCCATTATTGGCAGCTGCTTTCAAAATGGCCTGCTGCTCGGCGAGATACTTGTCGATAATCTCCCTGCGCCAAAAGTCAACAAGGTGGGGAATACGTCGGCTTTCCGTCAGCAGCAGTTTTAAGGTAGCAATGACGTCTGGGTCACTCAGTTGGCCATAGAGATGGTCAATAAAGGATTTTATCGCTTCATTCAGCGACTCACCGCCAGTTAGTGCCCATTGCTGATTGTTGAAGCTTGGTGTCAGGCGCTTTAACAGCAGTGCTTCAAATATCGACTCTTTACTCTTAAAGTGGGCATAAAGGCCACCTTTCGAAAGCTCCGCTCGCTGGGCGATATCCTCCATACGGGCAGAGGAGAAGCCATGTTGTGAAAATTCCACCAGGGCCGCACGGAGTATTTGTTCTATACGAACGTCAGAAGGAAGACGGCGATGTTTGCGAATAGAGTTAATAGCAGGATAAGACAAAGCGAAGTTACTCATCAGTGGGCGTATGAAAGGCGTTATTTTTTATCACTTCTTGTTCTCCAGTGCGAGAAATTGCATGCCCGAGAGTATCCCTGACCAGCATAACGGGTACGGGAGCGATACGTGCAACTTGCTCGGCATCGCTGCCGAGTAGTAAGCGTTGCACTCCGCGCCGACCATGGGTGCCCAGAATAATGAGATCGGCCAAGGATGTCGTTGCATGGTCAGCGATGAGTTCCGATACCCGCTTTCCATCGGCCTCTAGAAGTACTGTAGTGACGATGACCCCCTGTGCCTCTAGCTGGCCGCGTGACCTGTCGAGAAGAGTATTGCCCACTTTCAGAAAATAGGGCCTGACTTTTTCGATATAGGCCCGTGGGCTTTCGAAGCCATTGGAGTACTCCAGTGCATTAACGATATGAAGTAGCTCGATGCTGGCGCCGGTCAACTTGGCCAGGGAACTTGCCTGAGCCAAGGCCAAAAGGGAGGTTCGGCTGCCGTCGATGGGTACAAGCAATTTTTTGTACATAGTTGATTCCTGAAAATTTCTTTCTTAGAGGATCGGGTTGTTGTGAAACCTTGCGGCTACGACTCTCAATCCTGTTCGTGGGCCGCTGCGGCGAATAACGCCAGCATCTGCTCCAAGCTGGCTTGCTCTTCCGGCAGGAGTGGTTCGGTAGCGGTCAGCATCTGCTCGATAAGTCTCGCCATATCCCGTATCTCGTGGGGGCGGCTACCCGCCAATAATGCGGGTATGGCAGCGATCGTCGCATCGAGGTCGAGGCGCATCAGCTTGGCTTGGCGTCGAAACAGTGCGCGGAAGGTGGTCATGTTGAAAGTAGCCAGGTAGTCCGGCTGTTGCATCTGGGCCGCGAGATTAGCCCGTCGCTCATCGGCTTCACCTTGAAAACGTCGGACAAAGAGCAGTGCACGAATAGCGGCTTCCAGCAGGCCGCCCTGATCGATCTCTGCGCGTAGGCGTTTGCTCTCCTCCGCGACGAAGGCACGATGCTCCGGTGAGACACCGGGATGCGGACGTGAGGGCTGGTCATCGGCGGCTAGCCCAACTACGGCCTGTATCCAGGGGGATCCGTAGATCAGGTTGAATGTGCGCTCGTAAGTGTTATCACGCTGTATGCGCCAATGATCCAGCGCCGACACCAGGGCATCGGAGTAAGCTTGCTGCCATTGCACAAAGGGATTGTCACTGGCGACGGGGAGACGCGCTTCACGAATATGGCGTGCCTGCTCGGCCACCGTCGAGGCCAAGGGGTGCCGGCTCGACCAGCGTTCGTAGGCGATACGCAGTGGATGTACGCTCTGCAGCCAGTGGGCTAATGCAGGCGTGGAACGGGAGCGTACCCAGGGCTGAACGAACTGACGATAAAGCCCCAGGTTAATTCGTGATACCTGGTTGACAGCTGCAAATTTTCGGTCGTTTTCCTCGTCTGGCTGAACGATTGCGCGGACGTCTTCGACACGGCGAGCCTTGAACGACAATACGAAGTCGCCCTCGACCAGCTCGGCTTGTGGCATGTCCTCGGTCTTATCCTGAATCTCTGCTTGGTAGATACCGGCGGGCAGCACGTCGATTAAGTCTATGTTACTGGCGAATTTTTGGTGCTCCTTGCGGGCTACGCTGCCGGAAACAAAGATCCCCAGGTGGCCGATGTTGTCGTGTACTGCGTAGACAATGGTCTGGTCGTGACTGATCACTTCATCATCATCGCGGTAGAGGTCGGTGATCCAGCCAAGTGCCTGCGGAGGAGGGGAGATATTGTCGCCATTGGAACAGAACACCACGATCGGTGAGCGGATATTGCGTAAGTCCAGGCGGATTCCATCCGAGGTGACCAGCTCGGCGCTCGACAGACGGTTACCGATAAACAGGTTGTCAACGATATACTGCATTTCGACGGCGTTGAGGAAGACGTGGCCACCCCAGTATTTCTCAAAGCCCAGGTAGCGCGGCGCCTCGGTATCGATATTGGCGTACAGGTTGTACTGTTTGCCCCACAGGGTGTTGGCGGGGTTGAGACTTTCAAAGTTTTGCACCAAGTGGGCACCGTCGAAGCGACCGTTGCCCAGATCGCTGGCCAGCGCAGTTGCCCAACTGCCGCCGAGCAGACCACCCGCGTAGCGCATGGGGTTCTTACCCGGCCCGCCGGCCCAGTACGATACTGGGGTGCCAGCGACAATGATGGGGCCAAACAGCTCGGGACGCAGAGCCGCGGCCATCAGTATCTGCCACCCGGCCTGGCAGTTGGCGACCACCGCAGGCTTGCCTTCGCTGTGTGGATGCAGCTCGGTGACCTTCTCAAGGAAGGCGACTTCTGCGCGCATTACGTCTTCGACGGTTTGACCCGGCTCGGGGTCGGGGCCGAAGCCGATAAAATAGCAGGGATGCCCGGCAGAAAGTGCGACACCGACCTCACTCTCAGCCTTGAAACCGCCAATCCCAGGGCCATGGCCAGCACGCGGATCGACCACCACGAAGGGCCGCTTGTGAGGTTCTACGGGAACATCTTCCAGTGCTTGAATTCGCGCCAGCCCATAGTTCACTGGGCGCGGTAGATCGCGACCTGAGACGACGACGTCATAGGCGAAGTCGAGCACATGTGGGGCGTCATCTTCCAGATGCTCCCGGTACTGGTCACCACGCTGACGCATCACATCAGCATAGAGTACGGCACGTTGCCAAGCATCGGTCGAGTAATCCAGTGCGGCAGCCGCATACCCCTGAGTCATGTCCAGTAGTGGCCACCCAGCAGGGCGCTGGGTGGGTTCATTAAGCGCTTTTACCATGGGATCTTCTCCTTTGTAAGAGAATAGTGCCGAGTGGGAGGGGCGATGTCCCCCTCCCGTTACGCGGGCCGCTTAGTACATATGCTGCCCGCCGTTCATCGCCACATTACTGCCGGTCATGAAACCAGCTTGTTCGCTACAGATGAAGGCGATCAATGTGGCTATCTCGTCCGGTTTGCCGAGCCGCCCAACCGGAATCTGGGAGATCACCTTCGACTCCAATACCTCCTTGGGTACCGCCATCACCATGTTGGTCTCTAGGTAGCCAGGAGAGACGGTGTTGACGGTAACGCCACGCTTCGCCACTTCCATGGCCAGCGACTTGGTGAAGCCATGAATGCCAGCCTTGGCAGCGGCGTAGTTGGTCTGGCCGAACTGGCCCTTGGAGCCGTTGATCGAGGAGATATTGACGATACGACCCCAGCCGCGCTCGACCATTGCGTCGCAAAACGGCTGGGTCATATGGAACATCGAGTCCAGATTGGTACGCATCACCGCATCCCAGTCGACCTTTGTCAGTTTGCGGAAGGTGGCATCGCGGGTGATGCCAGCGTTATTGATCAGAATGTCGACAACGGTGCCTTCGGCCTCGATATTGCTTGCCAGTCGCTGACAATCGTCAAAGTTGGCCACATCGACGGCGTAGGCGGAGAAGTGGTAGCCCTTACTGGCCTGCTGCTGCAGCCACGTTTGGACATGGTCATTGTTGGGCGAGTGAGTGACCAGGACGTGATGTCCCGCATCGTGGAGTGTCCGCGCGATAGCTTCACCGAGGCCGCCCATGCCACCAGTTACAAGTGCTGTGTGTTGAGCTGTCATCCGTTCACTCTCCTTTTTTTGCTGTGTCTTGGGCGTCTGGTGTGCAGGTGTATAGCCAGTAGAGCGCTGGAGAGTTAGCACAGGTAGTGTCAAGCAAGGCTTTTGTCGTTTGAACCTGCCAACTTAATAGAGCTTCATACAGGCCCATTAGCAGAGCATTCTGTTTATCAAAGGACTGCTGTATGTATGTGCCCTTAGCGTAGGGTTGAGTGTCGAATATGTGCCACGCTTGCTGACTTTTCTGTGTCAGTTCCATCGTTTGATAACAAAGATCCTGATTGGCTTGAAAAAGCGCTAGAGGTAGGTTGATGTTGTGGTTCATTGTGTGCTCCTTCTGGTTTGTTGCGCGAATGGGCGCTGCTTTCCTCAGGCCATCTGGCTGATGGTCTTGCGAAAGCGAGTCAATGAGATGGTGAATAGCACGCTGCCAATTATCAGCAGCATCAGAAACTGACCCCAGACGACATCAATGCCGGCCCCACGGAATAGAATGGCCTGGCTCAGCTCGACGAAGTGTGTAGTGGGGGCGATGAGCATTATATTCTGGACAAATTCGGGCATGCTTTCGCGTGGTGTAGCACTGCCCGAGAGCATTTGAAGCGGCATTAGAAATAAGATCATCAGCATGCCAAATTGCGGCATGCTGCGTGCCAGGGTGGCCAGGAAGATACCCATCGAGGTGGTGGCGAACAGGTGCAGGGCGGCTCCTGCCAAAAACAGGGCGACCGACCCTTCTACCGGTACTTGCAGCAGGCCCCGTACGACGAAGGTTAGCGAGAGTGTCACGGCGATCAAGACGACCGCCCCCATCGACCACACCTTGGCCAGCATGATCTCCGTTGGGGTGACTGGCATGACCAGCAAGTGTTCGATGGTGCCGTGCTCACGCTCGCGGATCAGTGCCGCACCAGTGAGAATGATGGAGAGCATCGTGACGTTATCGATGATTGACATTAGCGAGCCAAACCAGAACTGTTCCAACCCAGGGTTGAAGCGTGCGCGCAGGGCCAGGTCGACAGGCGGTACGGCTCTAGCGCGATACCGCTGGACGAAGCCATTGATCTCGCCCATGACGATCTGCTGTACATAGTTATTGCCCGAGAAGGCCTGACTCATGCGGGTGGCGTCGATATTGAGCTGGAGGTCGGGCGTGCGTCCGGCCAGTACGTCACGCTGGAAGTTGGCGGGAATAACCAGCACAAAGGTGAAGTGCCCGGCATCCAGTCCCGCGTCCATTTCTGGAAATGAGATGATTTTCGGATGGACGAACTGTGGGGGATAGAAGGCTGAAACAATACGCGCGGAGAGCGGTGAGTCGTCTTCGTCGACGATCGCAATAGGCGCGTTGTTCAGCGTCTCGGGCATCGCCGTGGCGGAGGTATAAACGGCGATACTGAATACGTAAACGATGAGCACCAGCATTGTCGGGTCGCGCAACAGGCTCCAGAACTCCTTGATGCCGAGGCGAAAAATAGTGGCGATTTGGCGCATCTTAACGCTCCTGCTTTTTGAGGAGGATGATCGCCAGCCCCATGATCACGGGAACCGACAACAGCATCGGTAAGAACGAACCGATGAGGTCGCGAAGGTCGAGTGCCTTGCTAAATACGCCGCGGCTGATGGTGAACATATGGCTTGCCGGGTAGATATTGCCGATGAATCGCCCGACACCGTCTAGTGACGAGACCGGGTCGGTCAGGCCTGAGAACTGAGTAGCGGGGATGAGGGTGCCGATCATGGCGAAAAACATGGCGGCGATCTGACTTTTGGTGATAGTGGATGCCAACAAACCCATCCCCGTAGCAATGATCGAGAACACTAGCGCCGAAAGTGCCAGCGTAGGGAAACTGCCGGTGATCGGCACACCGAACAGCGTGACCGCAAGCCCTGTCATCAACAGAAAGTTGATCATTGCCAAGCCAATGTAGGGAATCTGCTTGCCGATTAGGAATTCGGCTCGGGTGACCGGGGTGACATAGAGGTTGATGATCGACCCCATCTCTTTTTCACGTACTACCGAGAGCGCAGTAAGCATGGCCGGGAGCATCAGTAACAGCAGTGGAATCACGGCAGGTACCATGGCTGGAAGGCTCTGTATATCGGGGTTGTAGCGGTAGCGGTTCTCGATGCTGGCCGCCATCGCGATGGCCGCTATTCCAGACTGCCTTGCCTGCTCCTGTAGCCACTGCTGATGCATGCCCTGGACATAGCCCTGCACTGTTTCAGCGCGCAGGGGCATGGCGCCATCGATCCAGGCCCCGATCGCCACGTTGCGACCGCGCATCACGTCACGTGCAAATCCCGGAGGAATCTCGATCGCCAGGGCCAGTTCCCCGCTGCGCATGCGGCGATCGAGCTCTGCATAGTCAGTCAGGGGCGGGCGCTCAATGAAATAGTGAGGGGCTCCAGAGAGGTTCAGCGCGTAATTGTGACTAAGCGAGGTTTGGTCGCGGTCGAGGATGGCGTAGGGGAGATCCTCGACATCCATGCTGATACCGAAACCAATCACAAACATCAGGATCAGCGAGCCGACCAGAGCCAGGGCCGCACGCACCGGGTCTCGGCGTAACTCCAGTGTTTCACGCCACATATAGCTAAGCATGCGCTGCAGGCTGAAATGCTGGTGGCGCGGTGGGCCAAGATGACACTCTTCGGCGATAGGGGGTGATTCTGAGGCGCTGCCGACTTCCTGTGGTGTGGTTGGCGGTTCTGAGCTCTCCTGATCCGCGCCCGCCTCGAGCAGGTAGCCTATAAAGGCTTCCTCCAGTGTTGCCGCGCCACGCTTCTCGACCAGCGCCGCTGGCGTGTCGCTGTCGAGTACACGGCCGGCGTGCATCATCGACATGCGGTCGCAGCGCTCGGCCTCATTCATGAAGTGAGTAGAGATAAAGATAGTTACCCGATCCCGTCGCGACAGCTCGACCAGGAGGCGCCAGAAGTTGTCACGGGCGATCGGGTCGACACCTGAGGTAGGCTCGTCGAGTATCAATAGTTCGGGCTTGTGGACCATCGCGACTGCCAGCGATAGCCGCTGACGCACCCCCAGCGGTAAACTCTCCGGCAGGTCGTCGAGGACATGATCGAGCTCGAAGCGCTTGACCATCTCGGTGACCCGGTCGGGGATGTCGTGCTTTGCAATCTGGAATAGACGCGCGTGCAGCAACAAGTTCTGGCGCACGGTGAGTTCGCCATACAATGAGAATGCTTGGGACATGTAGCCCACTCGTCGGCGGGTATCGATATCCCGTGGATCGACCTCCTGACCGAACAGCCAAGCCCGGCCTTCGCTGGCAGGCAGTAGACCGGTGAGCATTTTCATGGTGGTTGACTTGCCGCAGCCGTTGGAACCGAGGAAACCAAAGATTTCGCCGCGCCGGATACGAAAGCTGACATGGTCGACGGCCACAAAATCGCCGAAACGCATGGTCAAGCCCTTGGCTTCGATGGCGATGTCGGTCTCGGTATCGACTTCCAGCGGAGGGATATGCACAGGTTGATAGCCGCGTTTCTTCTCTTCCGGTAGCAGCTCAATATAGGCGCCATCCAGTGAGTCGCTGGCGGTACGCTCAAGCAGCTCCTTGGCGGTGCCGGTGGCGAGTATGCGTCCTGCATCCATCACTACCAGCCAGTCAAAACGCTGGGCTTCGTCCATGTAGGCGGTGGCAACTATCACGCTCATCTGTGGTCGATCGACGCGGATGCGGGTGATCAAGTCCCAGAACTGGGCGCGGGCCAGCGGGTCGACGCCGGTGGTGGGTTCGTCAAGAATCAGCAGGTCGGGGTCATGAATCAGCGCACAACACAACCCGAGCTTCTGCTTCATGCCGCCTGAGAGTTTTCCAGCAGGGCGCGACAAGAACGAGTGTAGCCCGGTGCTGCGAGTCAGGTCGTCGATACGTCGGCGACGCTCACTGGCTCCGTGGCCGAACAGCCGGGCGAAGAACTGCAGATTCTCCTCAACGGAGAGGGTGGGATAGAGGTTTTTACCTAGCCCTTGGGGCATGTAGGCAATACGTGGCCCTACGCGGCTCCGGTGCCGCTTGTCACGCATGTCACCGCCTAGTACGGTAACCTCGCCCTCTTGCACTTTGCGAGCGCCAGCGAGTAACGCCAGCAGGCTGGATTTTCCGACACCATCTGGGCCGATCAACCCGATCATGCAGCCAGCTGGCAGTTCCAGATCCAGTGCGTCAAGTGCTGTGATGCTGCCGAAGCGCAATGTTAGCGCGCTGACGTGGGCGACAGAGTGTGTATCTTGGATCATGGTGAAACATTGACCTGGAGATGGTCGGGCCAGGTCGCTTCTTTCTCGATTTTTAGATAGGCCATGCCGGGCAGTCCTGTCTTGACCTGCTCAATATGTTCGAGAAGCAGTGCTGGATCTATCTGAGCGCGAATTCGGAACATCAATTTTTCCCGTTCGCTCTCCGTTTCTACGGTTTTGGGGGTGAACTGTGCAATGCTGGCTACGAAGCTGACCCGGGCAGGAATCACATAGTCCGGGGCAGCATCTAGCACTAGGCGAACCTCGTCGCCGATGGCAACCCGGCCTGCCTCGCTGGTGGGTAAGAAGAACGTCATATAGACTTTGGTGAGGTCGACTAGGTTGAGTACCTTGCCCCCGGCACCCAACACCTCGCCTGGTTCGGTCACCCGGTACTGTACTCGGGCCAAGCGGTCAGTTTTCAGCTCGCTGTCCTCCAGGTCGGCCTCGATGCGCTGGATCGAGGCCTGGGTGGCTTCCACCTCTGATTCGGCTTCGATTACCTGGGATTCGGAAGCG
The DNA here is from genome assembly GCF_002810305.1 of Halomonas sp. 141. Lineage (NCBI taxonomy): Bacteria > Pseudomonadati > Pseudomonadota > Gammaproteobacteria > Oceanospirillales > Halomonadaceae > Halomonas > Halomonas sp. 141. Next base: position 2,047 of record NZ_PINZ01000016.1, on the reverse strand, counting down.
CGGATAGCGGCTTGGGCTGAGAGCACCTGGGAATTGGCCGAAGCCAGGGCGGCTTGCTGGCTTTGGTAGTCGGCTAGGGTATCGTCGAATTGCTGACGAGAGATGGCGTTTCGCTCCACCAATTCAGCCGAACGCTCGTAGCGCTTTCGAGAGGCATTTAGTTCAGCTTGTCGCTGGTTGACTACAGCGCGTGCGGTTTCCAGCTCGCTCTGGCGCATGGCAACCATGGCTCGGGCTGTCTCTAGGGCGTTCTCGGCTCGGCGAGTCTGTGCTCTGGCCTGGGCCAGGTCGGCCTCCAGGGTGGCGGTATCCATGCGGGCGACCACTTGGCCGTCCTCAACGAACTCTCCCTCCTCAACCAATACCTCGGCGAGGCGGCCGGCGACGCGGGTGGCAATATCGATCTCAGTGGCTTCAATGCGCCCGTTGCCGCTAGTGATACCCCAGTCTGGGCCATCTGGCTGCAGTTCCCGCCAGACCAACCAAGCCACAATGCCGATAATGGAAATAGCCGCCAAGCTTTTGATCCACTTGCTTTTACTGCTTGACTTCATGGTGTTGTACTCTTTGTTGGCAGTCGATTAATGGGTTAACGTGACTTACTCAGTCACCGTGTCGATGTTTTGGCTGTCAAGGCAAGGTTGACTTGATTTCAGACGGTGCGCTCACCGCTACTCGCTCGACAGATGTGAAGAGCTAGCGCTGAGAAAACTTTTGTGGCGTACGCTTGGATTAAAAAGTTAAATTTGTCGTTACTATTATCTAATTATTTATAGACAAGGTTTTGACCTTGATCAATTAAAAACCGTCTAGTCGGTTTTTAATTTTTAAAATTTACTCTCGTGCTGCTAAGGAAACGCTGCACAAATCCCGCCGTAGCTGCCGGATCGACACCGGCGGGGTAGAATCTGATCATCCCGCCACCGTCTGACAGAGCCGTCCTATGAAGCAGATCTCGTTCGCCCAGGCAGAGCACCAGAACAAGAAGAAGGTCACCCGCCGCGAGCGGTTTCTGGCCCAGATGGAGTCGCTAGTGCCTTGGCAACGGTTGATCGATGCGTTGTCGCCATCCTACTTCCCGAACGCGGCGGGCAAGCGGGGCCGGCCGCCCATCGGCCTTGAGCGCATGCTGCGGATCTACTTCCTGCAACAGTGGTATGCGCTTGCTGACGAGGCGCTCGAAGATGCCATCTACGACAGCCAGGCGATGCGCGACTTCGTGGGGATCGACCTGGCCATCGAAAGCGTGCCGGATGCGACCAAACTACTGCGCTTCCGCCATCTGCTGGAAAAGCATGCCCTGACGCAGCGGATCTTAGAGGAAATCAATGCTCACCTGGCCGAGAAGGGGCTGTTTATGCGTGAGGGCACCATTGTCGACGCCACCATCGTCGCGGCCGCGCCCTCCACCAAGAACAAGGCCAAGCAGCGCGACCCCGAGATGAAACAGACCCGCAAGGGCAACCAATGGTACTTCGGCATGAAGGCTCACATTGGCGTCGACGCGGTGACCGGGCTGACGCATACCGTGGTTGCCACCTCGGCTAACGTGGCAGATGTCACCATGGCAGACCACTTGGTGCGGGATGATGACAAGCGAGTCCACGCTGATGCCGGCTACATCGGTATGGGCAAGCGCCTGGGTGAAGAGAAGGACGCGGAGGATTCCCGTTGCTGTATCGCGGCCAAACGGGGCGGCATCAAGAAGATGGAAGAGAGCCCGATGAAAGAACTGCTGCTGAAGATCGAGAGAACCAAGGCCAGCATCCGCGCCAAGGTTGAGCATCCGTTCCACGTCATCAAGAACCTCTTCGGCTACCGCAAGGTGCGCTACAAGGGGCTGGCCAAGAACCAGGCGCAGCTATTCAGCCTGTTCGGGCTGGCCAACCTGGTGCTGGCGACGAGATGCGAAGGACGAGTTGACGGGGCCAGTGCGCCTTGAATCTGCCCTGCCAGCCGAATAATCCGGCTGGCAGGGGAAATAGGCCATCTTTACTGGTCAGAAAGCGACCGCTGATGCGGTGAAAGTACCATTCTGAGCGCTTCA
>NZ_PINZ01000169.1:0-275 GCF_002810305.1 Halomonas sp. 141 | reverse complement strand
GCCTCGATTTGCCGTGGTGACGTATTCGGGTTGGTGTTGGCGATGTGATCGGGGTGGTTTATACGTTGGGGTGATGTGGGCGCATACCGTAGCGCGGCGTAAGCGGAGCGCACCCGCGAAGCAACGCGAGAGCGTTGCCGATGAGGGCGACGAGGGTGGCGGAGGCATATTGTCGTTCGGTGGCTTCATCTCTGTGGGAGGCCAATTTCATTGGGCGACTGCCTGAATAGGCTGGGAGCCTGAATCATCGCGGGCTGAAGCCCCCTCCCACGCAC
>NZ_PINZ01000168.1:0-276 GCF_002810305.1 Halomonas sp. 141 | reverse complement strand
ATGTTGGCGATGTACCGTAACGCGGCGTAAGCGGAGCGCACCCGCGAAGCAACGCGGAAAGGGTTGCCGATGAGGGCGACGGGGGTGGCGGTGGTATGAGGATGCTTTGGGTGCTGTGGCACCATCAGGGCGGCTGGCGCCGCCTCCGCGGGAGCCTCTTTCGCTCGTTGCTCTCGCTCAATCGTTACGCCGCGCTACCGGGGTGCCGCGATTTGACGTGGTGACGTATTGGGATTGATGTTGGCGACATACCGTAGCGCGGTGTAAGCGGAGCGC
>NZ_PINZ01000167.1:0-281 GCF_002810305.1 Halomonas sp. 141 | reverse complement strand
TCTGCCGGGTAGTCATAGAACGCCAGCAGCTCCTCCCGATCCTTGGCCAGGCACTCCATGGCTCTGGGGTACTTGGCCTCGAAGCGTTTCACCGTGCGATCGAAAGCCTTGTGCGCCTCATCGCGGGTCTCGGCCATCCAGATCTCATGGAGGTCGGCCTTGACCTTGGGCTGCACGGATTTCGGCAGTTTATTCAATACGTTGGCAGTCTTGTGGACCCAGCAGCGCTGGTGCTCGGTCTCTGGATAGACCTTGCTCAACGCCGCCCAGAAGCCCATGGC
>NZ_PINZ01000166.1:0-282 GCF_002810305.1 Halomonas sp. 141 | reverse complement strand
GCATGGCGTTCCTCGTGGATAACGCAGTCGGCTCCGCAGCGTCTTGAGCACCGTCATGCGCCCGATATCCTGCCCGACGTCGAGGATGATCTGCCGTGCCTTGTGAATCACGAGAGCCGCACGGTGCACCAGCTCTTGTAGCACGGTGCGCAGCCGGCGCCGCTTGGCCGGGTGGCGAACCGGGCTCAGCTCGCCGGTCATGCCTAGCTGTCCCATCAGGCGCAGGATGTTGTAGGCCAACTGGGCGAGATGCAGGATCAGATCGTTGGTGGCGAACTTGCC
>NZ_PINZ01000165.1:0-284 GCF_002810305.1 Halomonas sp. 141 | reverse complement strand
CGTCCCATAGGGGGTTCGAACCCCTGTTCCCGCCGTGAAAGGGCGGTGTCCTGGACCACTAGACGAATGGGACGTATAAACACGTATGATTCATTACATACGCGTTATGGAGCGGGAAAGGAGATTCGAACTCCCGACCCTCGCCTTGGCAAGGCGATGCTCTACCACTGAGCTATTCCCGCAACTCCGATAACCTGAACGATACGATGGCGTCCCATAGGGGGTTCGAACCCCTGTTCCCGCCGTGAAAGGGCGGTGTCCTGGACCACTAGACGAATGGGACG
>NZ_PINZ01000164.1:0-289 GCF_002810305.1 Halomonas sp. 141 | reverse complement strand
AAAGCACCTTGGCTTCGTTTTTCAGTTTGTCGATCAGCTCGTCCACCGAGGCGACCTTGATACCGCCCTTGCGCTCGGCGGGTGACTCGACCTTGAGCAGCGTGACGTTCGACGCGACCTCGACCCCATAGTCGGCGGGGGTCTTGACGTCCAGCGGCTTTTTCTTGGCCTTCATGATGTCCGGCAGCTTGGCGTAGCGCGGCTCGTTGAGGCGCAGGTCGGTGGTGACGATGGCGGGCAGCGTGAGGGCGACGGTTTGCAGGCCGCCGTCGATTTCACGGGTGACGTT
>NZ_PINZ01000163.1:0-291 GCF_002810305.1 Halomonas sp. 141 | reverse complement strand
TCGAGAAGGCCAAGGCCAGCATCCGCGCCAAGGTCGAGCACCCGTTTCATGTCATCAAGAACCTCTTCGGCTACCGGAAGGTGCGCTACAAGGGGCTGGCCAGGAACCAGGCGCAGCTGTTCACCCTGTTCGCCCTCGGCAATTTGGTGCTGGCTGGACGATGCCAGGGCCATGCTGACGGGGCCAGTGTGTCTTGAATCTGGCCTGGCAGCTGGATAACCAGGCTGCCAGGGTAAAAAGGCTACCTTCCGTGGCCAGAAAGTGACCGTTGACGCGGTGAATATGCCGCCC
>NZ_PINZ01000162.1:0-295 GCF_002810305.1 Halomonas sp. 141 | reverse complement strand
ACGCGCACCTTGCTCACGCCGTCGAGTGTCGCGGCGGCTTCGGCGGCGGCCTGGACGCCTTCACCGGCGACCAGTACGTCGATATCGCCACCGATCGCCTGGGCGGCTGCCACGACGTGGGCGGTGGCGCTGGCCAGTTGGCCGTCATGCAGGTCGGCAAGTACCAGAATGCTCATGAGATCAGTTCCTTTCAAAGCGCGTTATCAAAGTACGTTATCAAAGCACCTTGGCTTCGTTTTTCAGTTTGTCGATCAGCTCGTCCACCGAGGCGACCTTGATACCGCCCTTGCGCTCG
>NZ_PINZ01000161.1:0-297 GCF_002810305.1 Halomonas sp. 141 | reverse complement strand
CGTCGCCGCGCTCGGCACCTTCTGCAGGGTCAGCAGTTGTTGGAAGGGCTTGTCGCGGCGGAAGTTCTCGACAGCGTCATAGTCGCTCATGCCCAGACACAGCAGGCCCAGGTAGCTCTTGATCACGTCACTGGTGCGCATGCCCAGCGTGGTGGGGAAGCGGCTGTCGATGCTGTCGACGCCAGCGATCTCGAAGCATTGCCCGATGATGGACAGCCCGGCGTGGCTGGTGAGGGTGCGGCGACTGGCGCGGAACTTTATGTTGGGCATGGCACTGTCTGGGTGAATGGCGATAAT
>NZ_PINZ01000160.1:0-302 GCF_002810305.1 Halomonas sp. 141 | reverse complement strand
TTTGTCACCAGGTATCGGGGCAAGGTGTTCACCGGCGCGCATCTCAACTCCCTCGAATTGCTTTTCGACCGAGTGTGTCGGGACTTCGAGGCGGAGCTACAGGAGTTCAACGGTGAAACCGATCACGTCCATTTGCTTGTCAACTTTCCACCCAAAGTGGCGGTATCCAGGCTGGTGAATAGTTTGAAGGGGGTATCCAGCCGGCGGATGAAGTTACTACACCCTGAACTGGTGCAGCCCGCCTACCGGAAGAACTCGCTGTGGAGTCCAAGCTACTTTGCGGGAAGTGTCGGAGGCGCCCC
>NZ_PINZ01000015.1:0-77170 GCF_002810305.1 Halomonas sp. 141 | reverse complement strand
CAGGGTCGTCCTGACGGACGACGCGCTATCCCTCCCCGCACTAGAAGTGCGGGGTTTCTCGCGCAAAGACTGATGAAATAGCGCGTGCGCCGGGGTGGTCTAGCCATTCAGGCAGATAGCGGAAAGCCATGGCGCCGGAACGGCCGAGGCTGAGTCGGCCTACCTCGATACCGTTGAGTGCTACCGTCAGGTTAGCCACTGGTTACCACTCCTCATCCCACACCTGTTCACTTTGCTTACTCTCTCTCTTTGCCACATGTAATTCTAGCCCGAGGGCAGCCATCAGTTTGAAGAGCGTTTCAACGCGGCTTTTTTCCGGGTGATTCTCGAAAGCGGAGACGGTGGCTTGTTTGATGCCGACCTGTTCGGCGGCATCTTTCTGGCTCATGCCATTATGGGAGCGGGCTTCTTTCAAGGCCTTGGCCAGCATATCGGGTGAGGTAATTTTCATGGCTATGTCTCAGAACGATGTCTCAGAACGATGTCTCAGAACGATTCCTCAGGACGGCCCCTTGGATCTATCCCTTTTAGCGGACAAGACGCATTTTATCCTCTGTAAAGGATTTTTCGCAATTATCCGCTGTAGAGGATTTCTTGGTATGCCTGTTGGCCGTAGCATGTTCAGAGCACCTCAGAAAGGACTTTGGCACGTAAAGACTCGAGGGCTGCAGATACAAAAACCCCGCATCTTGAGATGCGGGGTTTTTGCTGGCACTAACAGTGATTACGCGACGTCAAAGCGATCCGCATTCATCACCTTCGTCCAGGCGGCCACGAAATCCTTGACGAATTTCTCGGCGTTATCGTCCTGGGCATACACTTCGGCGTAGGAGCGCAGCAGCGAGTTGGAGCCAAACACCAGGTCCACCCGAGAAGCGGTCCATTTCACGGCACCGGTCTTGCGGTCGCGAATTTCGTAGGTGTTGCTGCCCACCGGCTTCCAGGTGTTGGCCATATCGGTCAGGTTGACGAAGAAGTCGTTGGTCAACTGGCCTTCACGGTCCGTGAAGACACCATGCTTGGTGCCACCGTAGTTGGTGCCCAGCACACGCATGCCACCCAGCAGCACGGTCATTTCCGGGCCGGTCAGGCCCATCAGCTGCGCACGGTCGAGCAACATCTCTTCCGGCTTCACGATGTACTCTTTCTTCTGCCAGTTGCGGAAGCCATCAGCCAGCGGCTCCAGCGGTGCGAAGGAGTCCGCATCGGTCAGCTCGTCAGTGGTGTCGCCACGGCCTTTCAGGAAGGGCACACGGATATCGTAGCCCGCCGCCTTGGCAGCTTGCTCGATACCGACGCTACCCGCCAGCACGATGATATCCGCCACGCTGGCACCGGTGTCGGCTGAAATCTGCTCGTACACGCTGAGCACTTTGGCCAAACGCTCGGGCTCGTTGCCCTGCCAATCCTTTTGCGGTGCCAGACGAATACGCGCGCCGTTGGCGCCACCGCGCATGTCGGAACCACGGTAAGTACGGGCACTGTCCCAGGCCGTCGCGACCATCTCGCCGATGGACAAACCGCTGGCCGCAATCTTCTGCTTGACGACTTCTTCACAGTAGTCGGTGCTGCCTGCGGGCACCGGGTCTTGCCAGATCAGGTCTTCCGCCGGTACTTCCGGGCCGATGTAGCGCGCTTTCGGGCCCAGGTCACGATGGGTCAGCTTGAACCAGGCCTTCGCGAAGGTCTGCTTGAAGTACTCCGGGTCCGCCATGAATTTTTCACAGATGGCGCGATAGGTCGGATCTACCTTCATCGCCATGTCCGCATCGGTCATGATCGGGTTATGGCGAATGGAGGGGTCGGTGGCATCGACCGGCTTGTCTTCTTCTTTGATATCGATCGGCTCCCACTGGTGGGCTCCGGCGGGGCTTTTTCTCAGCTCCCACTCGTAGCCGAACAGCAAGTCGAAGTAGCCCATGTCGAACTTGGTGGGGTTGGTCGTCCACGCCCCTTCGATGCCCGACGTGACCGCCTTGCTGGCTTTACCGTCCATATGCGGGTTGTTCCAGCCAAAGCCCTGGTTTTCGACATCGGACGCTTCTGGCTCGGCACCCAGGGCACCGGCATCGCCGTTACCATGACATTTACCGACGGTGTGACCACCCGCCGTCAGCGCGGCCGTTTCTTCGTCGTTCATCGCCATGCGAGCAAAGGTTTCACGCACTTGCTGGGCGGTTTTCAGCGGGTCGGGCTGGCCATTCACACCTTCCGGGTTCACATAGATAAGCCCCATCTGAACGGCCGCCAGCGGGTTTTCCATGGTCTCGGGCTTTTCGACATCGCCGTAGCGCTCGTCGGAGGGCGCCAGCCACTCTTTCTCGTTGCCCCAATAGATATCTTTTTCCGGCTCCCAGATGTCCGCACGGCCAAACGAGAAGCCGTAGGAGGGCAGACCCATGGACTCATAGGCCACGGTACCTGCCAGGATCATCAGGTCGGCCCAGCTGATCTTGTTGCCGTACTTTTTCTTGATCGGCCACAGCAGACGACGCGCCTTGTCCAGGCTGACGTTGTCCGGCCAGGAGTTGAGCGGCGCAAAGCGCTGGCTGCCAGTGCCACCGCCCCCACGGCCATCGGCGATACGGTAGGTGCCTGCGGAGTGCCACGCCATACGAATCATCAAGCCACCGTAGTGTCCCCAATCAGCGGGCCACCACTCTTGGCTATCGGTCATCAGCGCATGAACGTCTTTTTTCAGTGCGTCGAAGTCGAGCTTGCGCACTTCTTCACGGTAGTTGAAGTCTGCGCCCATCGGGTCCGATTTACGGTCTTGCTGATGCAAGATATCCAGATTCAGACCTTCCGGCCACCAATCCTTATTGGCAGTACCAGTCGATGTGTTGCCGCCATGCATGACAGGACATTTACCGCTCATAGCTCTCTCCCTTATTGCTCTATGCCTTGGAATGACCAAGGGAACAAGTGCCGTGCATCCACGCTAAAGACGATGATTGCTGGCGCCTCGGATGCATTATTGATGTGTCACAGTTTTATAGCACCTTGCTAATAGCCACAATTTGCATTTTACGACCAGACCAATAGCTCTCGACTATTGAAAATCATCCCAAGCGTGCCAATGCCTTGGGCATCGAACGCGCTCCATCATCTCTTTCCAAGATAGCCACTATCAAGTGCATGTCACGATCTTCATCAACACCCGCCAACGAATCGGGGAGCCCATGGGCTCCCCGAGTTGATCTTTGGGCATCACTCATCCTTCGACCAGCGGTAGCAGGGCATTCACGCTATCCCGTGCATCGCCGTAGAACATTCGCGTGTTCTCCTTGAAGAACAGCGGGTTCTCGATGCCCGAGTAGCCGGTGCCCTGGCCACGCTTGCTGACGAACACCTGCTTGGCTTCCCACACCTTGAGTACCGGCATGCCCGCGATGGGGCTATTGGGGTCCTCTTCGGCGGCGGGGTTCACGATGTCGTTGGAGCCGATGACGATGACCACGTCGGTGGTGGCGAAGTCGTCGTTGATTTCGTCCATTTCCAGCACGATATCGTAGGGCACCTTGGCTTCCGCCAGCAGCACGTTCATGTGCCCCGGCAAACGCCCAGCCACCGGATGAATCGCAAAGCGCACGGTTTTACCCGCAGCGCGCAGCTTGCGTACCAGGTCGCTGACCGCCGCCTGCGCCTGCGCCACGGCCATACCGTACCCGGGCACGATGATGACACTATCGGCGTCGTTCAAGGCCGAGGCAACGCCGCTGGCATCGATGGCCACCTGCTCGCCTTCGATCTCGGCGGCAGGCCCCTGAGTGCCCCCAAAGCCCCCCAGAATCACGCTGATGAAGTTGCGGTTCATCGCCTTGCACATGATGTAGGAGAGAATGGCACCGGAGGAGCCCACCAGGGCCCCGGTCACGATCAACAGGTCATTGGAGAGAGTGAAGCCCACTGCCGCCGCCGCCCAGCCGGAGTAGCTGTTGAGCATCGACACCACCACGGGCATGTCCGCCCCGCCGATGCCCATGATCAGGTGGTAGCCAATGAAGAACGCCAGTGCCGCCAGCAGGAGCAGTGTCCAGAAGCCCGCGCCATTGAGGTACAGGATCGCCAGCAAGAGCGACAGCGCCGCCGCCCCGGCATTGAGCCTATGCCCACCGGGCAGTTGGCGAGGTTTGCCATCTACCTTGCCAGCCAGTTTGCCAAAGGCCACCACGGAGCCGGTAAAGGTCACCGCGCCGATGAAGATGGCGAACACGACCTCGATCTGCAGAAAGGTCAGCTCGTCCGGTGCCTTGGTGGCCACCAGCGCAGCAAACGCAGAAAACTCCTGCATCACGCCATCGGCAGCCCGCGCGGCCATCACCCGGCGACGCTCCAGGTCGGCACTCCAGGCCACGAACACCGCCGCCAACCCGACAAAGCTGTGCAGCGCCGCGACCAGCTGAGGCATTTCGGTCATCTCGACCTTGCCCGCCACGTAAATCCCTATCCCGGCGCCGATCACCATCATCGGGATCAGCCACTCATAGCCGCCAATACCGGGGCCGAAGGCGGTGAACAGCACCGCCACCGCCATCCCGACGATGCCGTACCATACGGCACGTTTGGCCTTTTCCTGGTTGCTCAGCCCACCCAGCGAAAGAATGAACAGCACGCTGGCCGCAATGGCCGCGGCAGATACGAACCCTTGTCCTAGCATATCGTTTCTCCGCCGCTCAGGATTTCTGGAACATGGCCAGCATCCGGCGTGTCACCTGGAAGCCACCCACGATATTGATAGACGCGATCAGTACCGAAATCGCCGCCAGTACGCTCACCACACCGCTCCCCGACCCCATCTGCAGGATGGCCCCCAGGATGATGATCCCGGAAATGGCATTGGTCACCGCCATGAGAGGCGTATGCAGCGAGTGGCTCACGTTCCAGATCACTTGGAAGCCAATGAAGCAGGCCAGCACGAAGACGATGAAATGCTGCATGAACGACGCTGGCGCGACTTGCCCCAGCAGCAGCATCACGGCACCGCCTGCCGCCAACAGGCCGACCTGGCGTTTGGTCTGTGCTTTGAAGGCCGCCTGTTCGGTGGCCTTCTTCTCTTCCGGCGAGGGCTGCTTCTCTTTCTTCTTCGGCTTGGCCGCGCCAATGGCTTTGACCTTGGGCGGGGGTGGTGGAAAGGTGATTTCCCCCTGGTGGGTCACCGTGGCCCCACGAATCACGTCATCATCCATATTGTGGTGGAGCACGCCATCCTTCTCCGGCGTCAAGTCACTGAGCATATGGCGAATGTTGGTGGCATACAGCAGCGACGCCTGGGTGGCCATGCGTGAGGGGAAGTCGGTATAGCCAATCACCACCACGCCGTTATCGCTCACCACGCGCGCATCGGGCTGGGTGAGGTCGCAGTTGCCGCCCTTTTCGGCGGCCAGATCGACGATCACCGAGCCGGGTTTCATGGCCGCCACCATGTCGTCCAACCACAGTTTGGGCGCGGGTTTGCCAGGAATCAGCGCCGTGGTGATGACGATGTCCACCTCGGGCGCCTGCGCGCGGAAACATGCCAGCTGCTTTTCCCGAAACTCAGGGCTGGAGGGCGAAGCATAGCCACCGCTTTCCGCGCCGTCCTGGGCGTCTTCGAAATCGAGGAACAGAAACTCGGCGCCCATGGACTCGATCTGCTCGGAAACTTCCGGGCGCACATCGAAGGCGCGCACCACGGCGCCCAGGCTGGTAGCGGTACCGATTGCCGCCAACCCCGCCACGCCCGCCCCGATCACCAGCACCTTGGCAGGGGGCACCTTGCCAGCGGCGGTCACCTGGCCAGTAAAGAAGCGGCCAAAATTGTTGCCCGCCTCGATCACCGCCCGATAGCCCGCAATGTTGGCCATGGAAGAGAGCGCATCCATTTTCTGGGCCCGAGAAATACGCGGCACCATGTCCATGGCGATCACGGTGGCGCCTTGGGCTTTGCAGGTTTCCAGCAGCGCCGCGTGTTGGGCTGGCCAGAAGAACGCGATCAGCGTTTGGCCTTCGCGCAGCCACTGCGCCTCTTGCTCGGAGGGCTCCCGTACCTTGACGACCACGTCGGCTTCTTGCCATAGCGCCTCGGCATGTTCGACCACGGTGACGCCAGCCGCCCGGTACGCCTCATCACTGAAGCCTGCCCCAGCCCCCGCACCCGCTTCTACCAGGCACTCATGGCCCAGCTTATGGAGCTGCTGTGCGCTGTCCGGCGTCAGCGCGACCCGCGCCTCGCCTTTAGCACTCTCTTTTGGTGCGCCTATTTTCACACGCGTTCTCCCTGGTTAGCCCGCCCTGCGCACGCCTCTCCCCGTGTATTGCCAACCTCAGAAGCGGGTACGCCGTCGTGTCATGGCAACGCCATGGCGTTGCTCGTTAGCAGTTTAGGATCTAACGCCAGGCCCGCCAGTGGCCATTCAACCTTTGATGCAACCCGGTTGTTTAACTACAGTGACTAGGGTCGATACGCTATTACCCAGCACAGGAGAGTTACCCATGTGGCAAAAACCTTCTTATCAGGATGTCCGCTTAGGCTTTGAAGTCACGCTCTACATTTCCACTCGCTAGCAGGCTCCCCTACCCCACCAGCCTCTACCCGACCCCGGGTAGAGGTTTGAATCCTCACGATGACTCTTAAGGACAACCGATGCATGTGTTAGTACTCGGTGCGGCCGCAGGCGGTGGATTCCCACAATGGAACTGCAACTGTCCGAATTGCTACCACGCGCGCCAAGGCAGTAAGGATCATGTGCCATGCACTCAGTCATCCATCGCGCTGAGTGTGGACGGCAAGCAGTGGCTGCTATGCAATGCTTCGCCAGACATTCGCGCCCAGCTCAACGCCAACCCAGCACTATGGCCAAGCAAGCTGCGGGGCAGTGGCATCAGCGGCGTGCTGCTGGCCGATGCGCAGATAGATCACGTCACAGGGCTGCTATCGCTCAGAGAAGGCTGCCCTCTGGATGTGTGGTGTACCCCCAATGTGCACCGCGACCTTTCCTCCGGATTTCCCCTATTTCCCATGCTGGAGCACTGGGGTGGGCTACGCTGGCAGCCGATAGACCTGGAGGATGATCGCGACGTCGCCGAGTTCACGATCCCCTTTCTGCCAGATATTACCCTCACCGCGTTTGCACTGCACAGCAACGCCCCGCCCTACTCACCGCGGCGCGGCTCGCCTTCCTGTGGCGATAACCTTGGGTTGTATATCGTCGATCGGCGCAGCGGCAAATCGCTCTGCTACGCCCCTGGGCTGGGTAACCCCACCCCGCTGGCCATGCGCTTTTTAAACGCGGCAGATGTGGTGATGGTGGATGGCACCCTATGGGATGACGATGAGATGCAAGCATTGGGCGTGGGCACCTCTACCGGTCAGCAGATGGGCCATCTGGCACTCAACGGCCGCGGTGGAATGCTCGAGCTGCTGGGTGAACTCCCCTCCCAGACTCGGCGTATGCTGATCCACATCAACAACACCAACCCGATTCTGGATCGCGCCAGCGAACAGGCCAAAACACTCAAGGCCGCTGGCATTGAAACCGCTTATGACGGTATGCAGTTTACGCTTTAGACGTACCGCTCATGATGATGACAACCAGGAGGTCGATCATGACGCTATCGGCAATAACGCCCGGCACACCTGCCGTCACGCTAAGTCCAGAGGCGTTTCGGCAAGCGTTGCTGAGTAAAGGGCAGTATTACCATCTCCACCACCCTTTCCAACAAGCAATGGCCGAGGGCGAGTTGACTCGGGAACAGTTGCAAGGCTGGGTAGCCAATCGTTTTTACTATCAGCTCATGATTCCCCAAAAAGACGCCGCGTTACTCGCCAACTGCCCCGACGCGGCCACCCGCAGGCGCTGGGTACAACGCCTGCTGGACCACGATGGTCATGAGGAGAATGAAGGCGGTATAGAGGCCTGGCTGGCCCTGGGCGAAGCGGTAGGGTTATCACGTGAGGCGCTACTGTCCCAGGAGCATGTGCTGCCGGGCGTGCGTTTTGCGGTGGACGCCTACCGCCACTTCGTGGCCAGCGCACCGTGGCAGGAGGCGGCTATCTCTTCGCTGACGGAACTGTTTGCCCCCCAGGCCCACCAGAACCGCCTGGATACCTGGCCCAAGCACTACCCTTGGATAGACGAGCAGGGTTACCGCTACTTCCGCAAGCGCTTGAGCGAAGCTCGCCGAGATGTGGATCACGGGCTGGAAATTGCCCTGAGCGTGTGCACCACCGCGGCGCTTCAGCAGCGGGCGCTGGAGATCCTGCAGTTCAAGCTCGATGTGCTGTGGAGCATGCTGGACGCCATGACCATGGCCTATCAGCTTGGCCGCCCACCCTACCACACAGTCACCCAGGAAGCGGTCTACCATCGAGGGCTGGAGCGCTCCACTTATTAGGTTTTGGGAGATTCATCATGTTGCAGCAAGCCACCTCCTCACACCTGGACGTTTTCCAATTGCGACGCGGCTGGCGGCTTCAATGGGAAGCCGCCCAAGAGTGTCACGTGATTTTGTACCCGGAAGGCATGGTAAAACTCAGCGCAACAGCAGGAGAGATTCTTCAACTGGTCGATGGACAGCAGAGCGTCGAAGCCATTATCGCCACACTACAGCAGCGCTATCCGGAAGCGGAAACCTTGGCCGACGATGTCGTGCAGTTTCTCGATGAGGCTCGCAGCAATGGCTGGCTAGCCGTCAGGGAAGTACAGCATGGTTAATCACGCCCCACAGGCCACCTCCCCCCCTTTATGGCTGCTGGCGGAACTCACCTACCGCTGCCCTCTGCAGTGTGCCTACTGTTCGAACCCGCTGGCGTTCACCCGCTATCAGAACGAGCTGGATACCGAGGCATGGGTCGACGTGCTGCGTCAGGCACGCGCCATGGGAGCCGTTCAGCTTGGTTTTTCCGGTGGCGAACCTCTGATTCGTCAGGACCTCGAAGCCCTGGTGAGTGAAGCACACCAGCTCGGCTTTTATACCAACCTGATCACCTCAGGCGTTGGACTCACCAACCAGCGTGTAGATGCCCTGGCAGAGGCAGGTTTGGATCATATTCAAATCAGCCTGCAAGCCGCTGACCCGGAACTCGCCCAAGTGCTGGCCGGCTCCGCCAAAGCGCATGCCAACAAGCTAGCCATGGCCAAAGCGGTCAAGGCGGCAGGCTACCCCATGGTGTTGAATGTCGTGCTACATCGGCACAATATCGACCAACTTGGCGACCTGATCGCGCTCTGCGACGAGCTGGGTGCCGATGCAGTGGAATTGGCCAACTGCCAATATTACGGCTGGGCATTTTTGAACCGCCAAGTGCTGATGCCCACTCGGGAGCAGCTGGCACGCGCCGAGGCGGAAACCAACCGCTGGCGGGAATCCCTGGCAGCAAGGGGGCGCGATATGTCGCTACTGTTTGTGGTGCCAGACTATTTTGAACAGACGCCGAAACCCTGCATGGGCGGCTGGGGCAGCATATTTATGACCGTTGCTCCGGACGGCGCCGTGCTGCCCTGCCATAGCGCTCGGGACCTACCCATGGCATTTCCCAATGCCCAGGAAACACCGCTAAAAGACATCTGGTACCAAAGCGATGCCTTCAACCGCTTTCGCGGCACCCAGTGGATGCCAACGCTCTGCCAGCAGTGTGACAAGCGCGATAAAGACGTCGGCGGCTGCCGCTGTCAGGCCTATCTGCTGACGGGCGACATGAACGCCACTGACCCGGTGTGCCAATACTCGCCTGACCATGGGTTGATCCAGAACCTGCTGGCCGACAATGCCCCGTCCACCGACGATCAGGCGACGCTCATCCCCCGCAACGCCCGCCAGTCAAAGCGTTTACAGGCGGCCACAGCAGAGTTGATCCACCGGCAATGAAGCTAACCCTGGCCGAAGCAGCGGCGCCCACCGATACCCTCGCCGAGCTGCAATGCGACGCTCAAGCCGTTTACTGGCTGGCCCGCTGCCCCAACACAGGGGAGATGCAGCTGTGGCAGTGGCTTGCCGATGACAGCGCCCCGCCTCACTGCCTTGTAGAAGAAGCCGTTGGCAGCCGCGTCAACCAGTACGGCGGCGGCAGCCATGTACCGCTACTGGGCGGCATTGCCTGGGTGCGCCAGCGCGACCAGGCACTCATGTATCGATCCCCGAACGGCACTGCTCAGTGCTGGCAGCAGCACGCCCAGCGGGCCTACGGTGGGCTGTGTGCCGACCCTGAGCGTGAACGCGTCATCGCCATTGAAGAGGATGCGCACGGCCAACGACTGGTGGCGGTCTCGTCACAGGGGCGTCAGGTCATTCATGAAGGTGGCGATTTTTATGGCGCCCCCGTGATCAGCGATGACGGTAGCTATCTGGCCTGGGTCAGCTGGTCGCTGCCACATATGCCCTGGCAACGCAGCCAGCTCAACACCGCCACCTTGACGTCACACGGCCAGCTTGAAAATGATCAGCAGCGGGACCTTGGCGCAGCGGTTAGTCAGCCGCAGTTTGCCCCCCATAACGCGCTGATCTGCATGAGCGACCACGCAGGCTGGTGGCAACCCTGGCAGGTGAACTTGACGACCCCACGCTGCCTTGGCAGCACGCCGGTCGACCATATCACCACCCCCTGGCAGTTGGGCGAGCACCAGCACGCTTGGCGAGACGACAGGCAGCTCTATTGCCAGCTGCGCCAGGGCGCGGCGCAGCTTTACCGGCGCCGCAGCGGGCGAGAAGAGGCCCTACTGGACGAACCCGGCCGCGTGGCGAGCATCGTCGTGGCAGAGCATGGTGACTACGCCATCGTGCAAAGCGCTGGTGCCGGTGCCCAGTTGATGCGTTTTGACGAGCACCGCTCACGCCGCTGCCTCGCAGGGCAGCCGCCGTTGGCACTGACGACGGCCACCGCCCAGTGGTTGGAAGCACCGGTGGGCCACGCCGGTGAAACCGTGCACGGTTTTTTCTACCCAACCCGTAGCGATGACGATGCCCCCCTCATCGTGCGCGTTCACGGTGGGCCAACCGCCGCCACTTACCCGGTTTACGACCCACTGGTTGCCTATTGGCAGCAGCAGGGCTTTCACGTGCTGGATATCAACCCCAGAGGCAGTGGCAACTTCGGCCGCCGTTACCGGGAGTGTTTGGCGGGCCGGTGGGGCATCAGCGATACCGAGGACGTGGTTGCCCTAGTGCGAGCGGCCTGCCAGCGCTACCCCATCGCCCCCCAGGGCTGCTTCATTCGCGGCCAAAGCGCCGGGGGGTTTACCGCCCTCAATGCCTTGGCGGCCTCGCGGCTGTTTGCAGCGGCCACTAGCCTTTACGGCGTCACCGACGCGCTAACCTTAGCAGCTCAGACCCACCGCTTCGAGTCCGGCTACCTGGGCTGGCTGATCGGCGATGCGACGCAACTCGCTCAGCGGAGCCCTGCCTTTCAGGTGGCACACTGTACCCGGCCACTCAAGGCACTGTTTATCCAGGGAGGCAAAGATGCCGTCGTGGTGCCGGAGCAGACCCATGCCATGGCGCGGCATATCGAGCAGCATGGGGGCGAGGCGCAAACCCTGCTGTTCGATAATGAACGCCACGGCATCCGTCACCCTCACGCCCGCCAGACCATGCTGGCCCGGGAAGCGGCGTTCTATCGACAGTGCCTGGGCAGTCAGGGCTGTGATTGAGCTGAGCCTTCGTCAAACTCACCAAGCGTTTGCCAACGGCGTGAACGCTACGGTGGCACATGCCCCCCATTTGGCCCGTGCGCATGCCAGTATCGCCATATCAGCCGGCTATTTGGATGAGCCCTCTCCTTGGGCGGGGCTAGCGCACCTGCTGGAGCACGTGCTCACCACGGCACCGCTGGCAGCCTGTGGCAACAAAAGCCTGCTGATGTGGTTTGCCCAGCATCAAGGCACCTTGAACGCTCGAACCGACGATCACGTGACCGACATTCACTTTACGATTCCCCTCGACCTGCTTGAACAGGCGGGGCTGATGGTGGCGACCCAAGTCGCCATACCGCATATGCCACTATCGGTCATACACCGTGAAGTCGCGGCCATTGATGCCGAATGGCAGGCACGCCAATCCAGCGCCAGTATGCGCAAGCTGGCAGCCTTTTCCGCACTAGCCGACCCGCAGCATATCGGCGCGGGGTGCCGACACGGCAACGCTCAAACCCTGGGGCAAGCGTTGTCCAGGCTGCATGACGCGCTGTCAGCGTTTCACCACCACCATTACCACGCGGGTCGTGTCAGTATTACCCTGGTTAGCCCTTGGGGCATCGGCCCCATGCTGGCACTGGTTCAGCGTATGGCACTGCTGTTCAAGCCATCCACCGAAGGGGGTGAGGCGTTGGCAATGACATCTCGCTGGGGCAGCAGGCGAGAGGTGGACATACCCGCCGCTGATGGAGCACCGCAAGGGATGGCGCTACTCTGGCCACTGCCGTCACACCTCTCGTACCGCCAGTTTTTCGCCCTGACGCACCTGGCCGATACGGTCAACCAGGGACTGTTGATCGATCAATTTCCCTCTACGATCAGCGATTACTGCGCCACTGCTGCGCCCAGTGGCGCCACGGATACCTTTCATCTGCAACTCGACGGTTACCTCGACACGACTCAGCGGGAAGCGCTGGCCATGGTGCTGAGCAAGCGCCTGAACAGCCTGCTGGCTGCCCAACCACATCAGGATTCGTCACTATGGCAACCGCCCACCCACAGCGAAGCACTGGCACCCGCCTGGTTTAGCCACGCTCGTCATCAGGCACTGGCGCGCAGGTTCTCCGCAACATCGTCGGCATACACGTTCGCCTCCTGCAGGGCCCGCTTTCTGGTGCCTCGCGTCTCGTCGCCGAGCAAGAGCTTGTCGGCAGAGACACACCCGGTCAGGGTCACCAGCGTCCAGCGCTGGTGCGGCCACTACGGCGTCTACGATGACTTTCCCTCGCTTGCCGATACCGCCTGGGCTGCCTGCTTTATACCCAAGGCCATGATTACCCTTGGACCACTGGTCAAAAAACGGCTTGCTCAGCAGGGGGTTACCGTTCACCAGAAAAGTCTGGCGCAAGGCAGCTGGGTGATGACCGTAGGCAGCAGCGCGGTAGCCAGGATGGGCGTGCTACTGGCATCAGCACGCCTGACCACCAGTGCCCCCGCTCACGGCCTGCTTGCCCAGCAGTTGTTACAACGCTTGGTGTCGTTGCCCGACACCCCGGCTCTGTGGCTTTCCCAGGCAGACGGAAGTGATGAGCTGGAGCGGGCTCTCGAATCGTTGACCCGCCAGTCATGGGGTGAAGACGCAGCACTTTCCAAAGAGGCTACCAGCGACACCATCCCAGCCAGTACGGCGATCATGCGCACGCTGAGCCTGCTTGGCACACCTGCCCAACGCTGGCTACTCGCCCAGGCTGAACAGTGCCACAGCGCCGCCTTTTTTCAGCAAGCCAGACATGAACACTCGCTGGGATACGTGGCCGCAGTACGCCGCGGCGATGGAGCGCCCTGCTCCCTTGGTTACGTCATCCAAACCACTGGCAACCCCACCGCCGCCAACACCAAGCTGGCAGACATCACGGATCGTTTGTGGCAAAGGTTCGATGACGCTCTGTCCCCCGTGGCTCTGCCCCCCGAAACGCCTCTTGCCGCGTTGATGACGCAGTGGCAAAGCCTGCTGGCAGGGGCAACACAGCCTCTACATCGGCTGCCATTGGATAGGTCGGCACTCAATGAACAGATCACGTCATCAGGTAGCCAAGGCGGCTGGCAAACGCACTGGCTGGACAGCCACGGGCGATACCGGGTCAGCTCTTGAGGCCGTGCTTGACCGCAAAGGCGACAAGTTCATTGTAAAGCCAGACGCTGGTAGGCGCGTTCACATACAGACCATGCTGTATCAGGGTCATTTTCAAGAGGGGAAGCTCTTTCGGCGGTTCCACCAGTCGAACCGGCAACATGGTGACAAAGCGCTCGGCCATCTGGCGTGGTAGCGTCATGATGGCCTCCGTCAAGGCCACGACTCTTGCAGCGGCAATATAGTTGAGGTTTTTGGAGATCACCCGTCGGGTCAAGCCGTGCTGTACCAAGCAGCTATCGATACTGCTGGGACGCAGGCCGCTGATATCGGCCAGCTCCACATGGGGCTGGGAAACAAACTGCTCCAGGTCCACTCCCTCGCCCACGCCGGCATGGTCCGAGGCCACCAGGCAGACGAGTTCCTCATCCATCCACGGCGTTTGTATCACCCCCGTCGGCAGCGTGTCCTGGTAATCCAGCCCCACCACCATATCCACCTGGCGCTGCTCCAGCGCCTCGTTCAGCACGTCGGGGGTAATCAGCTCTATCGAAAAACTGAGACCGGGCGCACTGCGCAGCAGCTGGCTCAAAAACGCCGGGTACATGACCTCCTCGAAATAATCCGTGGTGGCCAGGGTGAAGTGCCGCGTACTGGTGGCGGCCGCAAAGGTCGCGGGGGGCGCCAGACCCGCCTGCAGGGCGGCCAGGGATTGCTGCACGACCGGCAACAGTGCCAAGGCACGGGGGGTCGGCTGCAGCCCTTGCCCGGAACGCACCAGCAGCGGGTCATCCAGCGCTTCACGCAGGCGCTTGAGCGCATGACTCAGGGCGGGCTGGCTCAAATGGAGCTTTTCCGCCGCACGGGTGACATGGCGCTCGCGCATCAGCATCTCGAAGACGAGCAGCAAATTCAGGTCAAAATGGCGTAACGAGCGCATGAGAGCAAACTATCCATGAGATGAATGATTTCATTCTAAATATTCATTTCATTCATTTCCAAAAATTCCTTATCGTCGCGCTTCTTCGGGCCACCCCGCCCGTGCTTGCCAGCCCCCCTTCTTGCTGCACACCACAGGAGTACACGTCAGGTGACCCCATCGAACATCATGCCCAGCCTGTTTGGTGATGTTATTTCTACCTTCATGGGGGTACCCAAAGCCACCGACCCAAGCGCTACCGACGCCGAAGTCGTGGTCAGCGGTGTGCCGTTTGATCTGGCCTGCTCCGGACGCTCGGGCACGCGCATGGGGCCTAATGCGATTCGCCAAAGCACGGCGAACCTGATTTGGGAAGGCAAGCGCTGGCCGTGGGATTTTGCGTTGGAAGAGCGCTTGCGGGTGTGCGATGCAGGCAACCTGGACTACGCCTACGGCGAACCGGATAGCCTGATCGACAATCTGGAAGGCCACGCCATGCGCTGGCTGAAAGCGGGTAAAAAGATGTTGACGCTGGGCGGCGACCACTACATCAGCCTGCCGCTGCTGCGCGCCCATGCCCGTGAACACGGCCCGCTGGCGCTGATTCATTTCGATGCCCACACCGATACCTACGAGCAAGGCACACGCTATGATCACGGCACCATCTTCCATCATGCATTGAAGGAAGGCCTGGTCGTCCCGGAGCATTCACTGCAGATTGGTATTCGCACCAGCTACGACCGCCACAACCACCCTTACGAGGTGCTGGACGCCGACTGGGTGAACGACCACGGCCCAGCGGCAGTGCTGGAGCGCATTCGCGCGCGGGTGGGTCATCACCCTGCCTACGTGACGCTGGATATCGACGGCCTCGACCCGGCCTTTGCGCCCGGCACCGGCACCCCCGTGTGCGGTGGTCTCTCCACGGACCTGATGCTCAAGGTGGTGCGCGGCATGGTCGGCATGGAGCTGGTGGGCATGGATTTGGTGGAAGTCAATCCGGCCTATGATCACGGCGACATCACCTCGCTGGCTGCCGCCACGTTAGGGCTGGAATTCCTCTATACGCTGGCGGCGTCCAAGCCCGTCAAGTGATGGCAAAGCCGCCTGGGCCATCGCTCAGGCAGCTTTGTTCAGCCAGCGAATGACCTGCTCGGCGACGGCGTCCGGGTGGGTCATGTGAATGCAATGCCCTTTGGTCGGCATGACGCAAAGCTGGCTGTTGGGCATCAGCTGATGCAACAACCCCAACGTTTTCTGGTACTCGTTCCTACCAGTCAAGTCGCTTAGCGTTATAGATGCCCACAGCGACTGCTTTCCAACAGGTAGAAGGCCCGTTTATCGAGAAGGGTCATAGGCGTCACCAGAATCGTCTCCAGGCGTGGAAAGGGCGCTCTTTCGTTGCAATTAAAACAACACTTTCAGGCTCTTGAAAAATCAGTGTGTTCCGCCAAGAACCTGATCCAAGGGAGCCATCCGCCATGGGTGAAAGCCTACCCACCTGGACGCCCTCGTGCAACGGCTCTGTCCGTATCGAGCTGAGCGGCCAGCGCACCACCAGCGACAGCGGCGCCCTGCTGCTGCGTGAAGCCCTCGACAACAGCGGCGTGATCGAGGCGCTGGAAGACAATCTGGTCGATCGACGCCACCCGCTGCGCATCCGTCATTCGCTGGCCAGCCAGTTGCGTACCCTGGTGCTGCAGCGTGCGATGGGCTGGATCGATCTCAGCGATACCGACACGCTGCGCCGTGACCCGCTTTGGCAGTTGGCCTGCAGCGATGCGCGGGGGCTGACGCCCCTAGCCCAGGACCGGCCGTCTCAAGCCACGCTGTCCAGGCAGCTGACGCCGGACATCGACGGCCTGCCGATCGAGGTTCACGGCCACCAGGGCGGTTCGGCCTATCATGGCCTGTACGGCACCCGGATCTATTCGCCGCTGGTGGCCTCGCTGGCCGAGACCGGTGACATGGTGGGCGGCCTGCTACGAGAGGGCAACGCCGGCCCGGCCGAGAACGCCGACACCTGGATCCCCCATCTGGTGAGGCGGCTCAACGAGAGCACCGGCGCTCAGGTTCGGGTGCGCATTGATGCCGGATTCACCGACAACGACACGCTGGAGGCCCTGGAAACGCGCGACATCGAGTATCTGGGCCGGTTGCGCAGCCACAAGGGCCTGCAGACACTGGCGGCGCCCTACCTGAAGCGGCCCCGCGGCCGACCGCCCGAACAGCCTCGGGAATGGTGCCATGACCTTGAGTACCAGGCCGGTTCCTGGCCAGCGCCACGACGCGTGGTGCTGGTCGTGCAGGAGCGCCCCGATGACTTGCTGCTGCATGCCTTCTTCCTGGTCACCAACCTCGGCAAGTTCGACTGGCCGCCGGAGAAGATTTTGGCGCTCTATCGCAAGCGCGGCAGCGCCGAGGCCCACATGGGCGAGGTGAAATCGGCGCTGGATGTGCACCTGTCGTCGACGGATCGCGGGGCCTCCACGGTCCAGGATGTCATGGCCCGCAACGAGGTGAGCCTGCTGCTGAGCCTCTACGCCTATCAGGTTCTGCATGGCCTGCGCTGCTTGCTGGTGCATCAGACCCGGCAGGGCTGGAGTCTGAGCCGGATGCGCGAGCAGGTACTCAAGGTCGCTGGCACGCTGACGCTGCACGCCCGGCGCATCACCGTTCACCTCGGCGATGCAGCTGACAAATGGTGGCCTGCCTTGCTGAAGGGGCTACCGAAGCTGACCGCGCTGAGCTGACTCGTCGGCGATACCACCACCGATCCATGCGTACAGCAGCCCCACCTCGGCTGATGATGACGGCTGCACGAATGAGGGCAGTCCATTCCTGTAGGTTGTAAACATAACGGAAAAATGCGCTGTTTTTGCATATGGCAGCGGATTCTCATGCTGCCAACGCGGTGCCGGTGGGCCGGTGTTGGCAGCGAGGGCTGACAATCCTCTCAGCCAGCGCCCTCATGAATAAGGCGGGATAAACAGTGTGAGGAGGTGTAACGAGCCTTCAAACAGTAGCGAGATGCCAGCCAACACGCCGATCCCCCAAGCCATAAATGCCGGGCGATTGTTAGCGAACCCCAGGTGCTCACACCAGAATGGACGGATGTTTATGCGAGGCAGCAAGAAGTGCTCTGCTTCAATGATGTCACCAACAGGGGGCGATCAGCATGATGAAATAGGAGAGTACATTGAGCCACTGGGCTGCATGCCATACGCCCCCTATCCTCCTTGAGACTACGCCCCTTTTTTACTCCCCAGGGGTGTTATAGGCGAGGGGGTCACGATGCATATTGCCAATTCCTCGGCCAAGAAAAATAGCAATAAACTGCCTTTATCCGAGGAAGAGGGACGCACTAAAACACAAACAATAAAGCGCAAACAAGGAGTAAATAATGACCTCTTTGCATCGGTCTCTTGCCGGCGCCGCCCTTGGCGTAGTCGCCCTCGGCGCGGCCACGATGTTACCCACCCAGCAGGCCCATGCGGGCGCTTTCGTGCATCTATTCGAATGGAAATGGAGCGATGTGGCCCAGGAGTGTGAGAACTTCCTCGGCCCGAAGGGCTTCAGTGCCGTGCAGGTATCGCCGCCCCAGGAGCATATTCAGGGCGACGAATGGTGGACCCGCTATCAGCCGGTCAGCTATCAATTGCAGAGTCGCAGTGGCGATGCCAATGAGTTTGCCAACATGGTGCAGCGCTGT
This sequence comes from Halomonas sp. 141, assembly GCF_002810305.1. Lineage (NCBI taxonomy): Bacteria > Pseudomonadati > Pseudomonadota > Gammaproteobacteria > Oceanospirillales > Halomonadaceae > Halomonas > Halomonas sp. 141. The sequence continues at coordinate 58,799 of NZ_PINZ01000015.1, read as the reverse complement.
AATGCCGTCGGCGTGGATATCTATGTCGATGCGGTGATCAACCACACGGCTGCCGCCGGGAGCGGCACGGGTACCGCCGGCTCGCCCTATAACTCCACTTCCCTAGATTACCCCGACTACAGCAGCAACGACTTTCACCCCCATTGCGATATTCAACCGGAAGACTACGGTAACGATGCATGGCGGGTGCGGAATTGCCGGCTGGTGGGGCTACCGGATCTGGCTACCGGGGATGAATATGTTCGGAACACCCTCGCCGGCTACCTCAACCACTTGACCTCCCTCGGCGTGAGAGGCCTGCGCATCGATGCCGCCAAGCATATGGAGCCATCTGATATCGAGGCCATCCTATTGCGGGTCAACGATCCGCTCTATGTGTTTCAGGAAGTGATCGACGTGGGGAACGAGGCGGTAAACGTAGGGGAATACGCCCATATTTCCGACGTCACGGAGTTTCGCTACAGCGCCGCGATCGGCGATGTCTTCCGCAACCAGCGGCTGGCCAACCTGAGTCAGTTTGGCGAGGCCTGGGGATTCATGGCTAGTGATAAGGCCGTGGTATTCACCGATAACCACGATAACCAGCGAGGCCATGGGGCAGGCGGCAGCAATATCCTGACCTACAACGACGGTAGCGTGTACAACCTCGCCAACGTCTTTATGCTGGCGTGGCCCTATGGGTACCCGAAGGTGATGTCCAGCTTCAGCTTCTCCGACTCGGATCAGGGCCCCCCCGCCCAGACCGTGTACCAGAACGGCGAGGCGAACTGCGGCGACGCCTGGGTCTGCGAACACCGCTGGGACTCCATTGCCAACATGGTGGAATTCCGCAACGTGACCGATGGCAGCGGGGTCTCCGACTGGTGGGACAACGGCAACAACCAGATCGCCTTCAACCGCAGCGACAGAGGCTTTGTCGCCATCAACCGGGAAGGCTCGCCCCTCTCGCGCACCTTCACCACCACGCTTCCTGATGGAGAGTATCGCAACATCGCCGGAGACGGCAGCTGTGTCAGCGTCCAGGGCGGCCAAGTCTCGCTGACCGTCCCCCCCATGGAGGCCGCGGCACTGCATATCGGCGCCGCCTGTGGCACGCCGCCTCCGCCCCCGCCCGAAGAGTCCGAAGATGTCGTCGAGGTCTCGTTCAGCTGTGCCAACGGTACCACCGACTGGGGCCAGAGCGTCTATGTGACCGGCGACAGCGACGAACTGGGCAACTGGTCGCCCGCCGACGCACTCAAGCTCGAGCCGGACAACTACCCGACCTGGGAAGCCACCCTCGATATGCCGGCCGATGCCAGCATCGAGTGGAAGTGCATCAAGCGCAGCGAGACCTCCCCGAATAGCCAGCTGGTCTGGCAACCCCGAGATAACAACCTCCTGGAAACCGGGGCCCCCGGCTCTACGGCGAGCACCTCGGGTAGCTTCTGATCCCGCCCGTGTCTCCCGTTCGATGCCTCCTGTACTGCCGGAGCCCCCGTCCGGCATGCCCCTGCCATTCCGCTCCCTGAATCTTGCGCGTCACGGGCGTCGCCACCGCCCCCCCCCAGGGCAGGGCGAACACTCGAGGTCACAGAACAAATGACAGACTCTCCCCGGGACCAACCCACGCCGCCCCCCGCCACTCCGGCTCCGCAGGGCGCCGGCCTCTATCGGCGCTTCGCGCGACCGGTGGTCGGCTGCCTGGACGAGGCCCGGAACCCCGAGGGGCTGGTCGCGCCCTTCACGCGGTTCGAACGCGGCGGCGCGCGCCTGGCTGTGATCGGTGCCAGCGATCCCCACGCCGCGGACGAATCCCGAAACTTGGGCGACTGGTACCGCGCCATCGAGCGCGCCAGCCGGGAAGCCCGCGACCAGGCCGACCTGGTGATAGTACTGGCCGACAACGGCAGCGGTCCGGCCCTGTGGCTGGCCGAGCGGCTCGATGCCTCCGACCTGATCATCGCCGCCCGGGGCCAGGACTTCTGGCCGACCCTGGTCGAGGTGGAGCGACGCCGCGGCGACAGCGTGCCGGTCTGCTTCCCCGGCAGTCGGGCGATCGGCGTCTTCCGGATCGCCTGCCACGCCTGGCACAGAGGCTGGCGTTGCCGCTACGGCCGCTATCCCGGGCAGCGCGTCGACCTCAAGGGCAGCGTCGCGGGGGAACTGGTGACCTGGAATCCGGCCGCCTCCCACGAGGCTGGCCCGCCGCCCTGGGGAACCGCTGATCAATTCGTCTCTGAGCGTCTAAAACACTCAGGGCGGCACACTCACCGCGTCAACGGTCACTTTCTGGCCACTGAAGGTGGCCTTTTTACCCTGGCAGCCGGGTTATCCGGCTGCCAGGCCAGATTCAAGACACACTGGCCCCGTCAGCATGGCCCTGGCATCGTCCAGCCAGCACCAAATTGCCGAGGGCGAACAGGGTGAACAGCTGTGCCTGGTTCCTGGCCAGCCCCTTGTAGCGAACCTTCCGGTAGCCGAAGAGGTTCTTGATGACATGAAATGGGTGCTCGACCTTGGCGCGGATGCTGGCCTTAGCCTTCTCGAATTCCAGCAGCAGCGCTTTCATGGGACTGTCTTCCATCTTCTTGATAGTGCTGCGCCTGGCGGCGACACTGTGGGCCAGTCCGGTGACCGCATCGACACCGATATGGGCCTTCATGCCGAAGTAATACTGCTTACCCTTCCGGGTCTGCTTCATCGGCTAGGGCATACCACTGCTGCAGGAAGTAAATGCGCAGCATGCGCTCCAGGCCAATGGGTGGTCGGCCTCGCTTGCCCGCTGACTTCGGGAAGTAGGACGGCGACAGTGCTGCAATCAGCCGTTGCCACGGCACCAGCTCCTCCACCCTGGCAAGAAACCGCTCGCGGCGGGTGACCTTCTTCTTGTTCTGGTGCTCAACCTGGGCGAATGAGATCTGTTTCATCGGAGTGGCTCTGTCAGCGGGTGTTGGACGACAGGTCAGATTTTACCTCGTCGGTGGCCATGAGGCAGCTCCGGCGGGATTTATGCAGCGTTTCCCTAAGGGGGGCAGTACTGTGGCCATGCTGGTAGCCACGGTGGCTTCCTTTTTTACCCTTAGCCTCATTCTCTGGCTGGTCAGCCTTACCCCCTAGCTGGCTTTTTGAGAGTGCCAATGAATTGCTCTTCGTGAAGGTCAGAGCCGCCCTTGCAGGAAGCGGCTCGTCATCAAAGCACGATATGACTCCTGCGAGTGTTACTGATCGGCAGCTTTCATCACCGCGTCCAGGGCCGCTTGGTAGCCCTGTGTGCCCAGCCCGGCAATCACCCCATCGGCCCGCAGTGAGACATAGGAGTGGTGGCGAAAGCGCTCACGTTTGTGCACATTGGAAATGTGCACTTCAATCACCGTACCCTCGAAAGCATTCAGAGCATCCAGGATAGCCACAGAGGTATGGGTGTAAGCGGCGGGGTTGATAATGATCGCCTGGGTGCCATCGAGGCGTGCAGCGTGAATGGCATCGATCAGGGCGCCCTCATGGTTGCTTTGCAGGCAGTTCAGCGTCCATCCCGCCATGACCGCTTTTTCACGCAGCGCGTTATTGACGTCTTCCAGCGTCTCGTAGCCGTAGATTTCCGGCTGCCGGGTGCCCAGCAAATTCAGGTTGGGCCCATGCAGGACAAGCACTTTAGCCTGGCTCATGTATCATTCTCCTTCAGCAGTTGGCGGCGATAGTGGGCAAATAGCGTGGCCGATTGTTGCGCTGCTGCCTCGCGTTTGACGTCATCTTCACAAAAAAACTTGAAGGCGTCGACGCCTTGAAAGACGAACAGGCTGACACCGCTCACCACCGCAGCTCCGACCTGCTTCGCCGCCGCAACAAACTCGGCGGGCAGCTTGCGCAATTCTTTATTGAGACGGTGGGGGCACCGCCTGATAAAGCCACTGGTTTGGTAAGCGGTCCAATAACCTTGCAGTTACCCATAAATGTTTGATGCTGAATATTTGGCAATCCGGGCGCCTTCAACGAGATCGGAGAGTCGGGAAAAACCTCGCCAGATGACCGCAGTTCCAGGCGGTGCGTCGGAGGCACGGTCGAGGTAGCCGCCGACCGTGTGCTTTTGATGGCGCCCTTCCTTCATCTTGCGGCCAGTCGATAAATGGGTGAATCCAATCTTCTCTACACCCCCTGTCAGCCCTCCCCACCCAACCACGCCAACACGGCCTCTTTCGAGCGCTGTTCGCGTTCGGCATATAGCGCCAGCTCATCCTGCACCGGGGCGCCCAGGGCAGCTTCGAAGGCGTCGCGGTTTGCGTTACCGGCGTAAGCGCCGTTTTCGCTGCCGCCCAGGTTGGATTGGAAAATACCGGCGGCACTGACGGGCAGAAAATCTTCATAGGTGATCGGCTGGGCCTCGACCCACCCCTGGGCCAGCAGCGTTGCCAGGTCGGCGTGCTCGGCGCGGCCCTTGGCTGCCTGCCCGGCGTCGGTCAGGTGGTAGTGGAAGTAGGCCAGCTGCTCGGTGCGAATCGCCTCGTGGTGGTCCGGAAACGCGGCGAACACGCGCTCCATAATGGCCTGATGGGCGTCATTGTCCAGGCCAGCGGTCTGGGCACGCCCTTGGTTCAACAGCTCATCATAAAGCGCCCGCCCTTTAGGGGTCAGCGCCATGCCGCGCTGCTCGATTTCGCCAAAGCGCGCCGTATGCGTGCCCTGGGCCTCCCCGGCGAAACGAATCGACTCCTCCAGCGCCCGAAAGCTGGTTTGGCGCAGCAACATGGGGCACTCCCGACGGGGCGGCCCTTCGATCACCGCCTTGGGGTTCATGCCCATGCTCGGCATACGACGCTGTGCTTCGTCGATGTCCAGGGTTCTGGGCGTCAGGTGGTTGATGTGCGGCCCCTTGAAACACACCACATCGGCAATCAGGCGATGCTCGTCGTGCAGCGCCTGGTAGGTTTCCAGGTCGACGGTCGCTTCCTGGTGCCAGCGGAAGGTTTCCAGCGCCTCGCTGACGAACTGGTCGGCTTCTTCACTGGACAACCCGCCCTGGGTTTCGTGGCGCTGGATGAGCGCCCGCACCGCTGGGGTAAAGATATCCCGCTGGGCCAGAATCTCCTCGGCGCGCTGGCGCAGCGTCTCGCTCTCGATCAGCTCCAGGCGCAGTAAAGAGGTAAAGACTCGGAAAGGGTTCAGCGCGAGGGCCTCGTCTTCGATGGGCCGAAACGCTGTAGAGTGCACCGGCACGCCCGCTTCCGAGAGGTCGTAATACCCCACCGGGTACATGCCCATGACCGCAAACAACCGGCGCAACATGGCAAGCTCGGCCTTGGTGCCCACCCGAATCGCCCCGTGGCGCTCCACGCTCAGCCGGGCCAGCTCGCCCTGCGCCTCCAGGCGGTGGTGCAGCGCGGGCTGCTGCTGAAGGGTTTCCTGGTTCACCCGCTCGACCAGTTCCAGCAGCGCACCGTACTGCGGCACTTCCGCTTGATACATGGCCGACATCGCCTTGGAAAAACGGTCGCGTATTGCATCAGTGGTGATAAAGGACATGTTGTGGCTCTCTGGGTCGATAAAGAACGGCACGCGTCGCCAGCCTCATGGCCTCTTCATGACACGTGCTTGCGCTGCGTTCTATCAAACCGACTCGGGGAGCGAACCACAAACGAAAAAAAGCACTCAATGCATGCCAAAAAGGAATGCTTAAAGGCTTTTATAAAGAGCGGCGAGCACCGGGTACCCAACAGTATGGCGCCCAAGGGAGCCCTTTGGTAGGGTGGGATCCCTTACCGTCATTCCGTTGAGTGACGCATGCCCAGGAGCGCCCGCGTTCACCATGCGCAATCTTCCTTCCATCACCGCCATGCAGTGCTTCGAAGCGGCCGCCCGCCACATGAGCTTCACCCGGGCTGCCGATGAGCTGAACCTGACCCAGAGCGCGGTCAGCAAACAGGTGGCACAGCTGGAAACCACCCTGGAGCACAAGCTGTTTCGCCGGGTACGCCGCAGCCTGCTGCTGACCCCCGAAGGGGCGATTTTCCTGAGCGATGTGCGCAAAGTGCTGACCCAAATCGAGATGTCCACCCAGGCCATCATGACGTACAGCGGCCACAGCGAAGTGCTCAACATCGCCACCCTGCCCAGCTTCGGCAGCCGCTGGCTAGCCAACAAGCTGCCCTCGTTCATGGCGGCGCATCCTGGTATCAGCCTGGCGTTTCACGACCGCGTCGAGGATTTCGACCTGGAGCAGGAGAACATCGACATTGCCCTCTTGTATGGGCACGGCAGCTGGCCCAATCTGGCCTGCCACAAGCTGGCCGACGACCTCATGGTCGCCGTCGCCTCCCCAGCCTGGCTGGCCCAGCACCCGATTCATTCACTCGATGATTTGACGCAGCGCCCGCTGCTCCACCTTTCGACCCGCCCGGATGCCTGGCACCACTGGTTTGCCAGCCAGCACGTCATGACCGAGCGCAGCTACCACGGCACCCGTTTCGAAACCTTCCCCATGCTGGTCAGAACCGCCATGGCAGGCGGCGGCGTGGCACTGGTGCCCCACTTCACCGTGAATGAAGAGCTGGAGAGCCAACGGCTCGCCCTGGCATGGCCCTACCAACTGCTCAGCCGCAACGCCTACTACCTCGTCTACCCCGAACACCTGGGAGAACTCGCCAAGGTGCGCCGCTTCGTTGAGCATGTGGTGCCGTTTGGGGAATACAGAAAGAGCCTTGCAAGCCACAAATCAAGCAGTTAAGCAACACCAATCAGGCTGGTTACCTCAAGCACATACCGCATCATGAGAGTTGCAGTCGCAGCACGACAACAGACGTCCCATCATCTCACTCGCCAGCACGCTAAATTTATTTTAATATTTGTCGCAATATCTCACTATCGTGGACAAGAAGAGCGGAACAATGGCGACGATCAACACCAGTTTTGCTGCGCTCAAGGCACAGCAAAACCTGAATAATACTGGCGCAAAGCTGTCGACAAGTATTGAGCGACTTTCTTCTGGTCTTCGGATTAATAGTGCAAAGGATGATGCAGCAGGGCAAGCGATTGGTAATCGCATGGCGACCAACCTGCAAGCAAATTCCACCATCACGCGGGGAATCAACGACAGCGTTTCACTAGGCTTTGTACGAAAAGTTAGCTCGCAGGCAGCGGTCTATGCATGCCACGCATACCATCGCCCTAAAGCTGCTTGCTAACTTATCGTAGCGTGTGGCAATGCGGCGTAGCTCCTTTAGCCAGCTAAAACAGCGTTCTACCGCATTTCGTTGTCGATATTTAGGCTTATCAAACCGTCTAGGTAGACCTGGCCGCCTTCTTCGATACATGTTGCGTTGAGCTATGACCGGCTTCATCCCGTGCCTATCGCAATAACGACGCAGCTCATCGCTGTCATAGCCTTTATCAGCCACCATATAGCGACTACGTTTGCGCAGGCGCCCTACGTTACCAGGCAGATAAACGCTCTCTAATGTCGAAATAAAGTGCCGAGAGTCTGCCTCTTGGCCGGGAGACAGCGTGAATGCCAGAGGCCAACCATGACGATCGCAAACCAAATGAATTTTGGTGGTTAACCCCCCGCGACTGCGGCCAAGGGCATGATCTAGCGGTTCTTCAGAGCCCCTTTTTTGCCGCCTCCTGCGGCAGCACGGGTGGCACGAACCGATGTTGAATCACCACCTGCCCTACTTGCCACCGTGCTAAACTCATCGCCAACGACACAAGCGAACAGGTTATCATGGGAGTCCTCAATGTCATCTGCTCAACGCCGTAAACTCCCCATTGGCATTCAGTCCTTTGAGAAGCTGCGCAAGGGTCAGTATTACTACGTCGACAAAACGCCCTTGATTCACACCATGGCTGAAACGGGCGGTTACTATTTCCTCTCCCGCCCGCGACGGTTTGGTAAAAGCCTGCTGCTGGATACGTTGCGCTGCCTGTTTGAAGGCCATGAAACCCTGTTTGAAGGACTTTATATTCACGATAAGTGGGACTGGCAGCAGCAACACCCGGTACTACGCCTCAGTTTCTCCAGCGGAGTGGTTAACAGCCGCCAGGACCTGGACGCCAACATTCGTTATCAGCTGCAACAGCAGCGAGCAAACCTGAAAATTGAGACACCGCCGCCTGAGCGAATTGCCGACGATTTCGCCAACCTGATCGAGCACGCCCAGCATGTCCATGGGCAACGCGTCGTGGTGCTGATTGATGAGTACGACAAGCCCATATTGGATAATATCCTCGACGCTGACAGGGCTCGCGAACTTCGCGAGGGGCTGAAAAATTTGTATAGCGTGCTCAAGGATGCCGACCCACACCTGCATTTTGTGTTGCTGACGGGTGTCTCTAAATTCAGCAAAGTCAGCCTCTTTTCGGGGCTGAACAATCTGCGCGATATCACGCTTTCATCTGACTATGCCGCCATCTGCGGCTATACCGACCACGATGTCGATACCGTCTTTGCACCGGAGCTGCCCGGGCTTGACCGTGAAGATATTCGCCGCTGGTATAACGGCTACCGCTGGGGTGGGCAGGACGTTGAAGCGGTCTATAACCCCTTTGATGTGCTGCTATTGCTAGAAGAGCGTAAATTTAGCCCTTACTGGTTTGAGAGCGCCACGCCCACGTTTTTGGTGGACTTGCTGAAAGCACGCGGTGTGTTTACCCCGCAACTTGGCACCCTTCAGGCCAAGGCACAGTTGTTGGGCCGCTTTGATGTCGATGACATCGCAACCGAGGCACTGCTGTTTCAGACCGGCTATATCACCATCAAGGATATGCAGGAGCCGATGGTGGGCTACCAGCTGTACTCGCTGGGGTTTCCTAACCGGGAAGTCGAAAGCAGCCTGAACGAGTTTCTGTTGCCCGTGCTGGGTATCCCAGACAGCGACGCGCAAACCTATCAACTGGCGCTGTTTAAGGTACTGCATGAGCATGATCTAGCAGGGCTGGAAGGTCACCTCAAAGCTCTCTACGCCGGCCTGCCCCACGACTGGTATCGCAACAACCCCATTGCCAAATACGAAGGGCATTATGCCAGCGTGTTCTACAGCCACTTCGCGGCACTGGGGGTGGGCGTGACGGTGGAAGACGCCAGCCACCGGGGTAAAGTCGATATGAGCGTCGACTTCGGCGGGCATATTTACCTTTTCGAGTTCAAGGTCGTGGAGCAGCTGCCTGAGGGAAAAGCACTGGAGCAGATCAAAGCCAAAGGCTATGCCGACAAACACCGTGCCAGTGGCATGCCCATTCATCTCATTGGCGTGGAGTTTTCCAGCATTGAGCGCCAAATCGTAGCGTTTGAGGTGGAAACGCTTGCCACTGACACATAATATCTCCGGCCTCATCCATCCACTTAAGTTACGCCACCGGCGCAAACAGCAGTGCCAGGTCTTCCTCGTCGAATAGCGGGCCGCTACTCTGGCGTTCGGCACCGCCTTCCAAGATGGAAGCGGCCAGGGCTGCCTTGCGCGACTGCAAGTCGTGAATGCGCTCTTCTACGGTACCGACACACATCAGCTTGTAGACAAACACGGGATTCTGTTGGTCCATGCGATGGGCACGGCCTGTCGCCTGTGCTTCCACCGCCGGATTCCACCAAGGGTCGTAATGAATCACGGTATCAGCCACCGTGAGGTTGAGTCCGGTGCCGCCAGCCTTGAGGCTAATCAGAAAGACCGGAATCTCACCTGCTGAAAGCGCACTACGCGCTGTGTTCGCGTCTTACCGGGGGTATCGCCCGTTAGGGTGGTGTAGGCGATGCCGTCCTTCTCCAGCGCCTGCCCAATCAATCCCAGCATCTCGGTGAACTGCGAAAACACCAAGGTATGCCGCCTTTCCTCAATCACCCGGGAGTTTCAGCTAACAACAGGCTTAATGCTTAAACATATCGCCCAGGTTATCGGCGAACAGAACTTCACGCATCCAGCCTTTCAATTGATCATGATCGGCTTGGCTAAGCTGCGCTTCTACCCACTCGGGCACATCACCAAACTTGAAATTGAGTTGAGTACGCACAACTTCACGTGCTTCTGCCAAGCGACCTTCTTGCAGGCCTTCTTGCCGACCTTCCAGGCGCTCTTTCTTGACAAGATTTTCTAAGTTCTCTGCCAACATGGCTTTATCCTCCATCAGGCTGTCTAGCCGATCCAGATTGACCTCGGCACTCAGCCCAAGTGCCGCTTTAGCCAACGAGTGATGATCCGGTCGGTGCGTTCCTTGTTGGGGTCGGCCTGAATAATTGCCACCACACGATCCACCGCATTTTGCAGAGCTTCCCAGCTTTCTCCAGCGTTTTCCACGCCAAAAACACCACTAAGCGGTGTCTGGCGCAGGCCTAACTCTTCGTTAGTATAGCGCCCTTCGTCGACCAGGTAATAGCGAAGACGCGGCTGGTAGACCTGCAGGAAACTCGGCGGTTCCGGCCGAATCATGTCGTATATGTTCAGCGGTGCCGTCCAAGGCTTGGCGCCGTTGTACAGAACCACTGGAAACACCGGTGGCAAGCCTTGTCTGGGAACGATGGCTTTCTGCTTAAGCAGCTCGCTGTAAAAGCAGGCAACGTAGTGCATCAACCGAATCGGCATGGTGCGGTCAACTGATGACTGAAACTCCAGCAGAATGTAAAGAAATACGTCCTGCTTCATACCCTGCCAAGTCACCTCCACCGACCACACCACGTCTTCGATCTTCTCTTCAAACAAGGGCGTAATGTAATGACCGTTGTGTTTCTTGAGGGTCGCGAAGTTCATTAGCCCGGCGATGTCGGAAGGGGCAAAGCCTTCAATCAGTTGCTGCACGAACTCGGGGTGGCTGAATAGCTCTTTATATCCCGTATCATGATGATGAGTCGCCATCGCGTGTCCCTGCTAATCGTTTGGCAACAGAACACCATGGCGGGTGATGCGTGGCCTTAGGGCAGTGGCATGGAGGTTGTTTTTGCTTTGATGCCTGAACTACGCCACCGGCGCAAACAGCAGCGCCAGGTCTTCCTCGTCGAATAGCGGGCCGTCACTCTGGCGTTCGGCACCGCCTTCCAAGATGGACGCGGCCAGGTCTGCCTTGCGCGACTGCAAGTCGTGAATGCGCTCTTCCACGGTACCGGCACACATCAGTTTGTAGACAAACACCGGGTTCTGCTGGCCCATGCGATGGGCACGGCCTGTCGCCTGTGCTTCCACCGCCGGATTCCACCAAGGGTCGTAATGAATCACTGTATCCGCCGCGGTGAGGTTGAGCCCGGTGCCGCCGGCCTTGAGGCTAATCAAAAAAACCGGCACCTCCCCCTGCTGAAAGCGCGCTACGCGCTGTGTTCGCGTCTTACCGGGGGTATCGCCCGTTAGGGTGGTATAGGCGATACCATCTTTCTCCAGTGCCTGGCCGATCAGCCCCAACATCTCGGTAAACTGCGAAAACACCAGGATACGCCGCCCCTCTTCAATCAGGGGCGGCAACAGTTCCCGCAGTTGATCAAGTTTCGCTGAGCGACGCACCTTTTGGGCGCTGTCGAGTTTGACCAGCCGCGGGTCGCAGCATACCTGGCGCAGCTTGAGCAGCGCATCCAGCATCACGATGCCGGAACCGGCTAGGCCACGTTCGGCAACGGCTTGTTGCACGCGCTGGTGCTGGGCGAGACGTAGGCTCTCGTAGAGTTCTCGCTGAGCACCGCTCAGGGTGATTTCGCGACGCGTCTCGGTCTTATCGGGCAGTTCACCGAGCACCTGCTGCTTGGTCCGGCGCAGCATCAGCGGCGCTAGGCGTCGAGAGAGCTGCTCGCGAAGCGCAACATCTCCCTCCTTCTCGATAGGCGTGCGAAAGCGCTGACCAAACCATTGCTGGCTACCCAGCGCGCCTGGCGCCACAGCATCCAATTGAGCCCACAGCTCGCCCAGGTGATTCTCCAGTGGCGTGCCGGTCATCGCCACGGCACGCTTGGCCTTTAGCGCGCGCACCGCTCGCGCGGTCTGGCTGGCCGCGTTCTTGATGGCTTGGGCTTCATCAAGCACTAACAGGCCGAATGCCGTTTCGCCCAAGCGCTCAAGGTCGCGGATCAGGAGCGCATAGGTGGTAATGACCAGGTCGGCATCGGGTAGCGCCTCCGCGAACTGACGCTCACGCTGGGCTTTGCCGCCTTGCAACACCACCACCTGGAGATCCGGCGCGAAGCGCGCGGCTTCGGTGCACCAGTTACCCACCAAACTTGTGGGGGCAATCACCAGGGTCGGCCCCTTGAGCGAACCACGAGCCCGCTCATCAAGCACATGCGCCAGGACTTGCACCGTCTTGCCCAGTCCCATGTCATCGGCCAGGATGCCGCCGGTGCCGAGCTCGGAAAGAAAACGCAGCCAGGCCAGGCCGCGGGACTGATAGTCGCGCAACTCACCGACAAAACCGGGTGGTTGGGGTAAGCTCGCCGGCAGCTCGCGTAATCGCTGGGCCAAAGCGCTCACTTCTTCACGCCCTGCCCAGCGCTCGTGCTCGGCGACAGGCGCCACTTTCTCGGCGGCCGTTAGCGGCAATGTCACGGACGCGTCGGGGTCGCGCTCATCGCCCAGCCAATCCAAGATCGGCGTCATTAGCCCACGCAGCCGAGACAAGGGCAGCGTCAAACGGCGATGATCGTCCAGTTCCAAGGTCCAGCTCGCGTCATCGGCCTCCTCTTCGCGGGGCTCCAGGGGAAAATCCTCGCGCTTGAGCAGTTGGCGCAAAATGGGCAGCAGGTTAACCCGCTCGCCTTCCACCTCAATATCCAACGCCAAATCAAACCAGCCGTTACCGGCCGGCTCCAGTTCGCCGTACCACGCCTCGGGCTCAAGATAGATAGGCTCTTTAGGGAAGTCTTCACTGAATTCGATGAGGCAGCCCGCTTGGCGCAACGTGTCTATCATCTCCCACCACTCATCAGGACCGGCGAGGTGCGTTGGCCACTCTGTCGCCCGTGTGGGCGGCGTACCGTGGTGAGGCAATAGCAACGTCCAGGGCGGCAGTTCCAGATATGCGGGTACCGTGCTCTTCTTCTCCAAGTGCTCAAGGGTCACCATGCCCGAGGGCAGGCCATACACCAGGGTCCGCTCGGCCTGGGTATCGCGCTGTATCGTCAGCCGCTGCCCATCCCGGTATCCATTGGCGGTGTCACCCTCTTCGGGCGGTACCTCAATGCCTGCATAATCAAAGCTCACCACGCCGGCGCCCACCTGAATCCAGCGGGGTAGTGGCGCCCCATGGCTAAACCCAAGCTGCCCTTCCGCGACACACATCGTCACTTTGAGTTGGGGTGTAACATCCTTGAGTGTTTGCTCTTCTATCCGTGTCGGTGTGGGCAGGCGTTCAGCCAGTGTGGGTGCCTGCTGAAGCCGTTCGCCCAGCCATTCGCTGATGTCCGGTGGCAGCGGCGGCGACCGATACAGCTTGTCGAGGAGCTCAGGCGCACCCTCCATCCGCCCGAACTGGCCGCGTTCGGGGTCGAGATAGCAGAGGCCACGACCGACTCTGGCGATGATCGCCTCGGAGGAGAGGGTGTCTTCTGGCACGGTGGTCGGATGTAATCGTTGTACGCCTTCACTATCCGCTTGCCAACTCGGTGACAATTGGCAGGTAGGCCCCCGCTCAAGCCGGGTGCCCGTCTGCCTGCGATGAAACAGCAATGGGGGTGTTTCACTCTCCAATAACGCCCATAAGGCCCGGGCCTGAAAAGAATGTGACACCAGTGCCCACATGCGCTGCGTGCTTGACCACGTCACTTCGTGCTCACCGTGCATCAGCTGATCAATGGCCTCCTCCTGCTCGGGGAGCCAACCTCCCTCGGGGGCCGGCACTAGCGCTCCTGACCGACTGACTTCAATACTACGAGGTGCCACCCAGCCGTTACCGCGGCTCTTCTGCTTGCCAGGACGCAACCAGGCGGGCAGCACGGATAAGACAGGCGTTGGGCCCACCTGGTCACGGCTGTCCAGAAACAGCGCAAGTCGATATGTCGCCTCGACACGTTGCCCCTCGCCCACGGATGCCGGCGACTGGTCGAGTTCCTTGATCCACTTTTCCCAGCGCTGTTTAAGCGATTGCTGCGTGTCCGTCTTGCCCGAAGCGCCGTTGTGCGGCTGACGCTCTGCAAACACCTCAGCCCCATTGCCCATCCGGTTGAGAAAGGTCTGGATAAGCGCCACGGCGTGTTTACACCTGACACCCACTGGGCAGCTACAGTCGGTGATGAGCGTCTCATCACGCCCGAGAATGCCAATGGTGACATCCGTGTGGTAAGGCTCGCGCTCGCTCCCCTCCACGTCGCCTGATAACGTCAGCCACTCCGCATCAAGCTCCAGACTCAGCTCACCCAGCACGCGACGCTGATTGGCATAACGCTTGCCGCGCTGCAACGAATTGGCGTCGAAGAAACCCTGCCAATCATTCTGATGAAGCGCGATAAAGAGGGCCATGGCATCATTGGCGCGGGAGTGGTCAGACACAGAAACCTCTAAAAGAAGAAAAATTGGGTGATAAAAAAGCAGTAGTGCGGCGGGACATACGCCCGTTTGAACGGTTCATCATCGCAATCGTTGTCGTGAGGGCGTAATTCTACTCGACACTTCACGTGGTGGGTAACTACCGCTACAAGTCTACCTCTACGCGACCGTGCTAAACTTCCCACCCACACCAAGCGTGAACGGTATCGTCATTGGAGGCCCGCATGTCATCCGCCCATCGTCGCAAGCTTCCCATTGGCATTCAGACCTTTTCGATATCCGCGAAGGCGATTACTACTAAGTCGATAAAACCCCGTTCATTGAGCGCCTAGCCAACCAGAACAAATACTATTTTCTGTCCCGTCCTCGCCGGTTCGGCAAGAGCTTGCTGCTGGACACCCTCCGTTGCCTGTTCGAGGGACGCCAGGCGCTTATAAGCACTAGCTTACGATACTCAGCCGACTTAAGCATCTTGTGCTAAGCGGACGTGAGAATATCGATAGTTATACCCACAAGCGACACACTGGGTAGCAGAACGCTAATATGCGTGTGACACACCGGTGTCAGATAAAAGCCATAGGTCAGCGGCTGAGTAGCAAGTCTTGAAGGCAATATTGGCAGGCGTGACACATGGATGACACAGATTTGACACAGCCAAAACAAAAGGGCCTACGCGTTAACGTAAGCCCTTGATATGTTTGGCGCGCCCGGCAGGAATTGAACCTGCGACCTTCGGCTTCGGAGGCCGACACTCTATCCAACTGAGCTACGGGCGCTTTGGGTGCGTATCGTACCCGTGTGGGCGCGTGGTGTCCAGCCGCTTGGCGGTTTTCGGCGCGTAGATGATTGACCGTTTTCCCTGCGGTGGTGCATGCTCTGGGGGCACTTTTGCACCTCGCACCTACCCTGATCCGTTTGGGAACATAATAAATGAAAACATTTGCACGTAGTACGCTGGCACTGGGCATCTCACTGGCGCTGGTGGGCGCCGCGAACGCCAACGAATTTGCCGACATGAACCCCGTCACCCTTCGTTTGGCCCACGTGGTGAACGAGCAGGATGGCTTCCATATTGCCGCTACCAAGTTCGAAGAGCTGGTGGAAGAGCGCACCGAAGGCAAGGTGAACATCGAGATCTTCCCCAACGCCTCGCTGGGCGATGAGCGCACGCTGCTGGAAGGCATGCAGATCGGCACCGTGGACATGGGCGTGATCACCAACGGGCCGGTGGCCAACTTCGTGGAAGAAATGGCGGTCTTCGAATTGCCCTTCCTGTTCCCCACTCCCGAAGCCGCCTATGACGTGCTGGATGGCCCCATTGGCCAGGAGCTGCTGGACAAGCTGGCCGACGTGAACCTGAAAGGCCTGGCCTACGCCGAGCGCGGCTTCCGCAACCTGACCAACAGCGAGCGCGCCGTGAACTCGCCGGAAGACCTGGATGGCCTGCGCATTCGCGTGATGGAAAACCCGGTGTACACCGATACCTTCCGCGAGCTGGGGGCCAACGCCATCCCGATGGCCTGGACCGAAGCGCTGACCGCCATGCAGCAGGGCACCATCGACGGCCAGGAAAACCCGGTGAACGTGATTCACTCGTTCAAGCTGGATGAAACCCAGAACTACATGACCCTGTCACGCCACACCTACGCCCCGGCGATTTTCGTGATGGGCATGCCCGCCTGGAACCAGCTGCCGGAAGCCGCCCAAGACGTCATCCGCCAAGCCGCCCAGGAAGCCGCCGAGCATGAGCGTCAGGTGAACGCCGATATGGAAGCCGAACAGCTGGCCGCCCTGCGCGAAGCGGGCATGGAAATCAACGACTCCCCCGATATGGAAGCCTTCCAGGCCGCCGTTGCGCCGGTTTATGAGAAGTACGGCCAGCAGTTCGGTGATTACCTGCCGCGCATTCAGGAGGCGCTGCAACAGTGATGTCGTTTGCACAGCCTCTATTGACGCTGCTGCAACGCATTGAACGCGGGCTGGATGCCATCATCCAGCCCGTGGTGTTTGCGGGCATGGCAGCTTTAATTGGCGTAATCACGCTACAGATCGTCTCACGGGTGCTGTTCAGCGCCGTGGGCTGGACCGAAGAGGTCGCGCGGTTTCTGCTGGTGTGGATCACCTTTTTAGCGGGCACGCTGGCTTTCCAGCGTGGGCGGCACATTGCGGTCACCTTTGCGGTGGATGCCCTGCCCCTGCCGCTGCGCAAGCTGGCCAGGTTGGCCGCGCTGGCCATCGTGCTGGCCTTCATGGTCACACTGGTGGTCATCGGCCATCGCTACATGCAGGTACAAAGCTTTCAGAAGTCGGCCGCGCTGCGCCTCTCGATGACCTACGTCTACGCCGTCATCCCGCTCTCGGCGGGCATCATGGCGTGGTATGCGCTGGTAGACATAATCGAGGTGCTGGTGCACGGGCAGCCCATCACCGCCCAGGAGGAAGTGCTATGACGCTGGTGCTGTTCGGGCTGTTCTTCCTGTTCATGCTGCTGGGCATACCGATTGCCTTTGCCATTGGCGCCAGCACGCTCTACGCCCTGCATCAGTCGGGGGTGCCGCTGATGGTGGTCACCCAGCAGATGTTCCAGGGCATCAACTCGTTCGCCCTCGTGGCCATTCCCATGTTTATCCTGGCCGGTGATTTGATGGCCCAAGGCAAGGTCAGCGAGCGGCTGGTGAGCTTTGCCGATTCGCTGGTGGGCTTCATGCGCGGCGGGCTCTCGGTGGTCTCGGTGATGGCGGGCATGTTCTTCGCGGCCATTTCCGGCTCGGGGGCGGCCACCACGGCGGCGGTGGGGTCGAGCCTGGTGCCGGAGCTGAAGCGCAAGGGCTACGATCCCGCCTCGGCGGCCAGCCTGATCGCCGCCAGCGGCACCATCGGCGTGGTGATACCGCCTTCGGTGCCGATGATCATCTACGCGGTGATTGCCCAGCAGTCGGTCTCCAAGCTGTTCCTGAACGGCTTCTTGCCGGGGCTGGCCATGGGCCTGGCGCTGATGGCCATTGCCATCACCCAGGCGTACAAGCGCCAGTACCCGAAAGGCACGCCGCTCTCGCTGGCCACCATTTGGCGCACGTTGAAATCGGCCAGCTGGGGGCTGATGACGCCGGTGATCATTCTGGGGGGTATCTTCTCGGGGATTTTCACGCCGTCGGAAGCGGCGGTGGTGGCGGTGAACTACGCGCTGCTGGTGTCGCTGTTCGTGTACCGGGACTTGACCCTGCCCCAGGTGTACAAGCTGTTGATCCGTTCGGCGATGACCACCGCCGTGATCATGCTGGTGATTGCCATGTCGGCGGTGCTGAGCTGGACGCTCTCCAGCTGGCAGGTGCCCGGCGCAATTGCCCAGTCGGTGCTGTCGCTCTCCACCAACCCCTACGTGATCATGCTGCTGGTGGTGGCGGTGATTCTGCTGACCGGGGTGTTTATCGAAACGGCCAGCGCTTTGATCATCCTGACCCCGGTGCTGCTGCCGCTGGTGCTGCAGCTGGGCATCGACCCGATCCACTTCGGGCTGATCATCGTGGTGGGGCTCTCGATTGGCATGATTACCCCGCCCGTGGCCATCAACCTTTACGTGGCCTCGTCGGTGACTCAGCTGCCGCTGGAACGCATTACGCAAGCCATCCTGCCGTACCTGCTAGGGCTGATCGGCGTTCTGCTGCTGGTGGTTTACGTGCCCATCCTGCTGGGCTGGTCGGGCCACTGAACCGACGCCTCGGCCTCTATCACCTCGCGGGCGGTGGCCTTCACCGCTCGCGGGGTGTGCGGCAGAGGCTTAGCCCTCTTCGGCCAGATTACGTCCTGGCGTGCCTGCTTCGAACGCCAGCACATTCTCGAACGCGTCGCCAAAGTAGAGCTCGTAGCTGTCTTTCTCTACGTAGCCCAGGTGGGGCGTGGCCAGGAAGTTGGGCAGCGCCAGCAGCGGATGCTCGATCACCGGCTCTTCATCGAACACGTCCACGGCGGCCATGCCGGGGCGGCCAGCCTTCAGCGCCGCTTCCAGTGCGCCCGCTTCGATCAGCGGGGCACGGCTGGTGTTCACCAGCACGGCGGTCGGCTTCATGCTGGCCAGGTTGGCGGCGGTGACGATCCCGCGGGTTTCCGGGTTCAGGCGCAGGTGCAGGCTCAGCACATCGCTGCGTTCGAAGAATGCTTCCTGCGAGGTGGCGACCTCCAGCCCCGCCTCGGCGGCCCGCTGGCGGGTGCCCTCGCGGCCCCATACCAGCACGTTCATCTCGAACGCCTGGCCGTAGCGGGCCACCAGTTGGCCAATCTTGCCGTAGCCAAACACGCCCAGGGTGCGCCCTTTCAGGCCCATGCCCAGGGTGCGCTGCCAGCGGCCAGCCTTGAGGTTGGCCACCTCGTCGGGAATGCGCCGCATGGCCGAGAGCACCAGCCCCCAGGTAAGCTCCGCTGCGGCGTAGGGCGAGCCGGTGCCTGCCAGTACCATCACGCCGTGCGCTCGGCAGGCGGCCATATCCACGTGGGCCGCGCCGCCGCCGGTTTGGCTGATCAGCTTGAGCTTGGGCAGCCGCGCCAGCAGGGACGCGGTGATCGGCGTGCGCTCACGAATCAGCACCAGCGCATCGGCCTCCTTGAAGCGTTCGACCAGCGCATCCTCATCGGTGACTGTGTCGTTGTAAATCGTCACCTGGTGGCCTGCCAGCTTGGCGAAGGCATCCAGGTCGCGCACACAATCCTGGTAATCATCGGGAATGACAATGTTCATCAAAGCGGCTCCTTGCTTCCTGCCTGCTTTAGGGAAGTGCCCTGTTTCACGGCATGGCTAACATAACGCTATCAGGCAGATACCTCTCGCTCGTACCTCACGCTCATACCTCAAGGCCAGCGCCCTGCCCTCCTGGGCGCTGAGGGCCTGCCCGCTCGTCAACAATAAACGCAATCAGCAAGCCGCCCTAGGACATTTTCGTGGCGGCATTCGAGGTCACGCTGCCGCAATACCATGACTCCACAGGCACGGGATTGTTGGATTTATTCCGCCTCCGGCGGCACGAGGTCGCTGGGCACCTCGATACCGATCTCGCGGTAGTAGCGCAGCGAACCGGCGTGCAGCGGCGTGGTGGTGTTCTCCACCGAGATCTCCGGCGTCATTCCACGGGCGGGGGCGAACGTCTCGCCCAGCCGCTCGATGTTCTCCCAGTAAGCGCGGGTGAATGCGTAGCCTGCCTCTTCAGAGAGTTCATGGGTGGCGGCGATGCCGATGTAGGTGCCGAGCGTGGTGGCGGCGGGCATGTCTCGGTAGGCGTTTTCAGGAATCTCGGTGGCGGCCAGGAAGGGCAACGTCTCGGTGACGGTGGACACCTGCTCCTCGCTCATCGAGAGCACCCGCAGCGGGCGCGCGGAGTGCACTTCGGTGAACGCCGGGATAGGCGGAATGCCGTTGTAGCTGAAGCCGACGATGCGCCCATCCACCACGGCATCGGCGGCATCCGACATGCTCATGCGCTGGAAGTCAGGCGAGATTCCCAGCGCATCGAACACCAGCTCGGTGATGTACTCGCCGCCCCCACCGATACTGCTGGGGTTGAAGCGTGCGCCTTCCAGATCCTCGAATGTCTCGATGCCACTGTCCTGGCGCACGGCCCAGTGCATGGTGGAAGGTGCGACCCACAGCACGACGCGCATCTGCTCGATGGCGTCGTTTTCGTAGCGGCCCTCACCGTTGTAGGCCTCGTAAGCGCCCGGGGCGTCTATCAGCCCCAGGTCAATCTCGCCACGGCTCAGGCGGATGGCGTTCTCCCTGGAGCCGCCGGTTTCGCGCACCGAGACTTCCAAGGGTGAATCGCCGCTCACCAGCCGCGAGAGTTCCGAAAAGCCGAAGTACCAGCCAGAAGCGGCCGGTGCCACGCCGATGCCAAGGGCCTCGTTGGCCATGGCCTGGGTAGCCACACCCGAGGCGACACCGGCGGTCAGCACCGCCGTGGCCAGCGGGGCGAGCAGGCGTTTGGGGGATAGCATCATGGCAGTTCTCCATACTCGGTTATTGTTGTCGTTCGCCCGGTGGCGGCCGGGTCGTCGGAGCACGGCCTCAGCGGCCGTTCTGCTCCTCTTGCCAGGCGGCCAACACCTCGCGGGCGGTGCGCAGCCCGTCGATGGCCGCCGGAAAGCCGCAGTAGGGCACGCACTGCAGCAGCACCTCGCGAATCTCTTCCTCGGTGCAGCCGTTGTTCAGCGCGCCACGCAGGTGCACCTTGAGTTCATGGGGGCGGTTCAATGCCACCAGCATGCCGATGTTGATCAGGCTGCGGGTGGGCCGTGCAAGGCCCGGGCGGTTCCAGATGTCGTTCCAGCAGTTGCGGGTCACCAGCTCCTGCATGGGCCAGCTGAACTCATCCACCTGGGAAAGCGCGGCATCCACGTAGGCATCGCCCAGCACTTCGCGGCGGGTGGCCAGGCCGTTCGGGTCCAGGGCGTTCTGTCGATCACTCATCAGGCGGGCTCCTTGGGGGTGGGGGGCGTCAGAGCTACCTCTGAGCGCTGATTTTTAAGGTACTGCCAAACGAACAACCCTCCGATGACGGCAATACCCGCCACGTCGGTGATCAGTTGGCCGCTGATCAGCATCAACGCGGCCGCAAGCAGCAGGCCGCGTTCCAGCCAGGAACAGGGGCGCAGGAAGTAGCCGATGGTGGAGGCCGCCAGCGCCGTGATGCCAATCACCCCGGAGCCCACCGCCAGGGCGATCTCCAGCGCCGTGCCGTTGCCCAGCAGCGGCGGGTGATAAATGAACATGTAGGGGATCAGGAAGCCGCCCAGCGAGATCTTGGTGGCGGTCAGCGCGGTGCGGAACCAGTGGGAGCCAGCGATGGCTCCACCGATATAGGCGGCCAGCGCCACCGGCGGAGTGACCCCGGAGAGAATCGCGAAGTAGAGGATGAAGAGGTGTGCCGAGAGGCTCGGCAGCCCGGCCTCGATGAAGGCCCCTGCCACCACCGAGGCGGCCAGCATGTAAGCCGCCACGGTGGGCAGCCCCATACCGAGGATGATCGCCACCACCATGGCCAGCACCAGGGTCACCAGCACGTCACCACCGCTGACCACCAGAATGACCGAGGAAACCTTCAGCCCCAGGCCGGTCAGGCTGATCACCGAAGCGATGATCGCTACGCTGCCGATGATGACCGCGATCATGGCGGCGGTCATGGCGCCCGCTTCCAGCGCTGCGGGCAGCGACTTCAGGCGCTCCACGAAGGTACCCGGGCTGCGCCAGGAGAACAGGTAAAGCCCCATCGCGGTGAAGTAGGCAGCCACCGCGGCCGTGGTGGG
This sequence comes from Halomonas sp. 141, assembly GCF_002810305.1. NCBI lineage: Bacteria > Pseudomonadati > Pseudomonadota > Gammaproteobacteria > Oceanospirillales > Halomonadaceae > Halomonas > Halomonas sp. 141. The sequence goes on along the minus strand of NZ_PINZ01000015.1, from coordinate 37,092 downwards.
GGTATAGCGCATCACCAGCAGGGTGATCAGTACGATCAGGGGAATCAACAGGGTCTCGATGTTGAACAGACCCTCGCGCAGGCTGGGGCGCTGGGATTTGGGAATCGGCGACAGACCCAGGCGCTTGGCCTCGAAGTGCACACTCATCCAGATCGCGAGATAGAAGAGCAGCGCGGGCATGAGGGCGGCGCTGATGATAGCGAGGTAGCTGGTCGAAATGACGTCGGCCATGACGAAGGCGGCGGCCCCCATGATGGGCGGCAGTATCTGACCACCGGTAGAGGCAGCTGCCTCGGTGGCCGCAGCAAAGCGCGGGCTGTAGCCGTTCTTCTTCATCATCGGGATGGTGAACACCCCGGTGGTGGCCACGTTGGCAGCGGTACTGCCGCTGATACTGCCGAACATGGCGCTACACAGGGTGGCGGCCTTGGCGGGGCCGCCCGAGAGGCGACCGGTGGCGGCATTGGCCAGGCGCATGAAGCTGTCGCCGCCGCCGGTGGTCACCAACAGGGCGCCGAACATGATGAAGATGACGATCACCGTGGACGAGGTGCGCATCAGGCTGCCGTAGACGCCGGTAGGGCTCAGGTAGAAGGTCGCTACCAGGTCATCCCAGCGGAAGCCGCCATGCCCCCAAACGCCCGGCAGGTGCTGGCCGAAGGCGGCATAGGAGAGCGCGATGAGTACAAGGATGGGGAAAGCAAGGCCGATGGCTCGGCGGCAGGCTTCCAGCAGCAGCAGAATGGCCGAGACACCAAAAAGGATATCCAGCTGGGTGGGCATCAAATAGCCCAGTTGATAGATGATTCGGTCAAAGTGGATCACGTAATAGATGCTGACGACCGCGCCGAGGATGATCGGCACCAGGTCGTACCAGGGAATGCGGTTGGCGTCGCGGCTACGGCAGCTGTAAGCCAGAAAAATCAGCGGCAGCGCGAACAGCAAGTGGATCGCATTCTGGGTGTTCATGGGGCCGGTGAGGGCCGTATAGAGATGAAACAGCGCCATGGAGACCGCCGCCAGGCGCGTGACCATGAACCAGAAGCCGGACAGCTGACGCTTGCCCGAGTCCTCCGAATATTTCTCAACGACGTTGGGGTTTGCAGGGGTGTCCATTGGGATAGCTCCCGCACCGCAGCACGATAGGATGGCGGCGCGTCAGGATAAGGGCATCAGAAGCTTCTGCGGGCGATAAGCCCGCAGAAGTAGAGGATTACTGCGCTTCAGGAGGGATGATTTCCTCGGGGATATCGAGCCCCAGGTCGTCCCGGTAGTAGCGCAGGGCACCGGCATGCAACGGGAAGGTCGCGTTGTCGATCACGACCTGCGGCGTCACCCCTTGGGCAGGCTGGAAGGAGTTGGCCACCTGCTCGTGGTTCTCCCAGTAAGCCTTGGTGATGTCATAGACCGAGTCTTCACTCAGGCTGGCGTTAGCGGCCACGCCCATGTAGATGCCCAGCGACGTGGTATCGGGCATGCCGCGATAGGTGTCGGCAGGGATCACGGTGCTGGCCAGGAAAGGCAGTTCTTCGGTGACCGCCTCGACCTGTTCGTCCGTCAGCGACAGCAGGCGCAGCGTGCGAGAGGAGTGCACCTCGGTGAAGGCGGGAATGGGCGGCACGCCGTTGTAGCTGAAGCCGACCAGGCGTCCGTCGATCACCCCTTCGGCGGCATCATCGATGCGCATGCGCTGGAAGTCGGGTTCTATGTTCAGGATATCGAACACCAGCTCGGTGATGTACTCGCCGCCGCCGCCGATGCTGCTAGGGTTGAAGCGCGCCCCGTTGAGCCCTTCGAAACTCTCGATGCCGGAGTCTTCGCGCACGGCCCAGTGCATGGTGGAGGGGGCAATCCAGTAGATCAGGCGGGCATCGGGGTTGGGCGTGTCTTCGAAGCGGCCGGTGCCGTTGTACATTTCGTAGCCTACCAGCGCCTCGGTGAAGGCCAGGTCAAGCTCGCCACGGGTCAGGCGGATGGCGTTCTCGCGGGTACCGCCTGTTTCACGCACGGTGATTTCGTAGTCCGTGTTGGCGCTGATCACCCGAGCGCCTTCGGAGATGCCGAAGAACCAGCCGGTTCCCGTGGGCACCGCGCCAATGTTGAGCGAGGTATTGGCCTGGGCAATGGCGGCAGTCAGTGCGCCTACGGCAAGCAGGGAAGCGGGAAGCAAGTGGCGTAAGGTTAGCGTCGTCATTGTTATATCCTCGAAGCGTCGGGAAGCATGTTGTGCTGTTATGTGCTGCGAAAGGCTCTGGGCCTCTCCCGATAACCAGTTAAGCAAGGGGATCGCTTAGTGGTGCTTAAAGTGATAACGCCAAAGCGACAGGCTGTATATTGGTGATTGATGAACCTGCCTTCTCCAAACGCGAAAGCAGAACCATGGTGTCATGACTCAGGCGGGGCAGAGGCGGTGCTGGCCGACTGAATCAGGTGCTCCACCAGCACGCGGGCTGCCATGGAAAGCCGCTCCATATCCTTCACGTAAATACGCAGCTTGCGCCGCGCCCAGCCATCCTGAATCGACAGCACCTTGACGTTGAGACCGTCCACGTACTGGCGAATGGCCCCTCGGGGCAGCACGCCCACTCCCAGCCCCGCCTGCACCATCAGGCAAAGGGCATCGTAGCTGGTGACCTGAATACGAATCCGCAGCGTCTTGTTGGCCATGCTGGCCGCCCGCATGATTTCCAGGTTGATGGCACTGGCGGTATGCAGGCCCACATGGGGGCAGTCCAGGCATTCACGGAACTGAACGCTCTCCCGCAGAGCCAGCGGATGCTGCTGCGGCACCACCAGCACCAGATCATCCACATGGTAGGGAAACTCCATCAGCTCGTAGCCGTGGATCAGCTGCGCGCAGACGCCAATGTCGGCGTTATTGTTCATCACTTCCCGGGTGATGATGGGGCTGACCTTCTCTTCGAGCTGAACGCCAATGTCCGGGTGCTGTTCGAAAAAGGCGCGCATTTCGTGGGGCAGGTATTGGGTAATGGCCGACATGTTGGCGAAGACCCGTACCAGGCCCCGGTGGCCGCTGGCGTAGTCACGCATCTGCAGGTCGAGGTCTTCGAGGTTGTGCAGCACGCCGCGCGACAAGTTCAGCAGCGCACTGCCTGCAGGCGTCAGCTCGATCCCGCGATTGTTGCGCTTGAGCAGCGGCGTATTGAAGTACCCCTCCAACTCGCTGAGCCGCTTGCTGACCGCCGACGTGGCCATGAACGAGGCGTCGGCCGCCCCGCTGATGGTACCCAGCTCCGCGACCTTGACAAACAGCCTGAGTGACGTGGGGTCGAGCTTCATGTCAGCTGCCGTGCCAGGTCGAGGAAGTCCTCGGCCACCAGATCGAAGCAGGGGTCGATGCTCAAGTCCGGCGTGGCCGTGGGGCCAAACTCCAGCGGGCGCTTCACGAACGCCGTGCGCATGCCTTCCCGGTGGGCGGCCTGCAGGTCATCCTGGTGGGCGGCCACCATCAGAATCTGCGAGGGTTTCAGGTCGAGGAGATTGGCCGCCATGTGGTACACCTCGGGGTCGCGCTTGTAGTGCCCAGCAAGCTCGGAGGAGAGCACGCAGTCCCAAGGGAGCCCCGCGTGGCGGGCCATGTTCACCAGCAGCGACACGTTGCCGTTGGAGAGCGTGGCCAGGGTGAAGCGCTGCTTTAACGCCTGCAGCCCTGCGACGCTGTCCGGCCAGGGCGTGAGGCGATGCCATACGCGGTTCAGGTGCTGCTTGACGGCCTCGCTCAGCTGGTCGGCCACGCCGAACTCTTCCAGCAGGGTATCCAGCGTCATGCGGTGCAGCGCATCCAGCTTGGTCCAGGGTAGCTCCCCCTGGCGTACGCGGTTCATGGCCGGGGCGTAGCCTGCCCGCCAGCGGTCGGCAAACGCCGGCCAGTCGATGGCCAGGCCCTTGGCGGCGTTGAGCTGTTCGCCTTCGCGAATGACGCTACCGCGCCAGTCCACCACGGTGCCAAACACATCGAAAGTGAGCGCCTTGATGTCATCAACGAAATCAGTGGTCATGGGGTGTCTCCTGAGGGGATAGCAGATGGTCGACCAGATGACGCGCCACCACCGGAAGGCTCGCGTGATGGCGCATGTCAATCACCAGCTCCCGGGTAGCCCATTCGTCGGCCAGCGGAATCATGCGTAGCTTGAGGTCTTTCAGGTCTCGATAGAGCGTGCGCTGGGGCAGTACCCCCACGCCCAGGCCGTAGTGAATCATGCGGCAGATGGCATCGAAGCTGCGCACCTGTATGCGCATGCGCAGGTTTCTACCGGCTTGGCTGGCCTGTTCATGCAGCAGCGATTGCAGCGAGGCGTCCTGTTGCAGCCCCACGAAATCGTACTCCGCCGCCTGGTGCAAATAGAGCTTGTCGTGCTCCGCCAGCGGGTGATCCTGCGGGGTGACCAGCACCAGTTGGTCCCGCCGATAGGGGCGCACCTCCAGCTCATCGGCGGCCACGTGGCTGGCAAAGATGCCGATATCGGCCACGCCGTCGCGCACCGCCGCAATCGCTTCGCTGCTGGTGCGCTCCTGCAGGTCGATCTTGATCTGCGGGTACTCCCGGGCAAAGGCGCTGAGATCCTGGGGCAGAAAAGCAATGATCGCCGAGGTATTGGAATGAATCCGCACGTGGCCCCGCACGCCTTCGCCGTACTCGCTCAGCTCGGCCTGCAACCGGGCCACATCTTCCAGAATACGCCGGGCGTGGTGCAGGAAGGCCCTGCCAGCGGGGGTCAGCTCCACGCCACGTGGCCGCCGATACAGAAGCTCGGTGCCCACTAGTGTCTCCAGGTCGCTGACCCGTTTGCTGACCGCCGCCAGCGCCAGGTGCTCACGCTCCGCCGCAGCGGTCAGGCGCCCTTCGTCGGCAATCGCGACGAACAGTCTGAGCGTGACAAAATCGAATCGCAGCATGGCATTACCTGGTCAGTGGTTGGAAACGTGGTCGAAAACATCGTTGGAAAAAGTACCGCGCGTCGCCTCAGGGTTCGCCAGTGACGAACACCCGTTTCCTGATTGCCTAATTGTGATGCTCGGCAGGCTCGCAGATGCTTGATGAACAACAACAGTCGAGTCTGCATCCAGACTCGCTTGCTCGCTCAAGCGTTACCAGGAGCCTTCATTATGACGACGCGACAGCTTCCTCTCGATGGACTTAAAGTCGTAGAGCTTGGCCAGCTCATCGCCGGTCCGTTTGCCACCAAGCTGCTGGGGGAGTTCGGGGCGGACGTGATCAAGATCGAGCCTCCCGGCACCGGCGACCCCCTTCGCAAATGGCGTATTCTCGAAGAGGGCACCTCGCTGTGGTGGCACGTCCAGAGCCGTACCAAGCGTTCGGTGACGCTGGACCTGCGCAGCGAACAGGGCCAAGAGGTGGTGCGCCGCCTGGCCGCCGAAGCCGATGTGATCGTCGAGAATTTTCGCCCCGGCACGCTGGAAAGCTGGGGGCTGGGCTACGACACGCTGGCCGCCCAGAACCCGGGCTTGATCATGGTGCGAGTTTCCGGCTTTGGCCAGACAGGCCCCTACCGCAACAAGCCAGGCTTTGGGGTGATTGGCGAAGCCATGGGTGGGCTACGCTACTTGACCGGCCACCCCGGCGAGCCTTCGGTGCGGGTGGGGGTCAGCATTGGCGACTCGCTCTCGGCGCTCTACGCGGTGATCGGCACCCTGCTGGCCCTGCAGGAGCGTCAGCGCAGCGGCCTGGGGCAAGAGATCGATGTGGCCCTGTACGAATCCGTGTTTGCCATGATGGAGAGCCTGCTGCCGGAGTTCGATGCCACCGGCCAGGTACGTGAACCCAGCGGCAGCGCGCTGCCCGGCATTACGCCATCCAACGCCTACCGCACCTGCGAAGGCGAATACGTGCTGATTGCCGGTAATGGCGACAGCATCTTCAAGCGCTTGATGGGCGTGATTGGCCGTGAGGATCTCGCCAACCACCCCGCCATGGCCCACAACGATGGCCGCAGCCAGCACGCCAGCGAGATCGACGCAGCCATCGAAGCCTGGACCCAGACCCGCCGCCGCGACGACATTCTCAGCGCCCTGGACGACGCCCGCGTACCGGCTGGCTTCCCCTATACCGCTGCCGATATCGCCAACGACCCCCACTACCTTGCCCGGGAGATGATCCAGAGCGTCACCCGCGCCGATGGCCGCCCACTCAAGGTGCCGGGCGTGCTGCCCAAGCTGAGCGCCACCCCCGGCAGGCTGGGGCAAGGCGGGCCAACGCTGGGCGCCCACACCGATGACGTACTGGAAGAGCTGGGCATCGATGCCGCCACCCGCGACAAGCTGCGCCAAGCGGGCATCATCTAACCGGAGACCGCCATGACCACCCTGCAAATCAACGAAGTGGCCCCCCGCGATGGCTTTCAGAGCGAAGAGCGCTTTATCCCCACCGAGCAGAAAGTCGCGCTGATCGACGCTCTCACTGCCACCGGCATTGCGCGCATCGAGGCCACCTCCTTCGTCTCGCCCAAGGCCATTCCCAACCTGCGCGATGCCGCCGACGTGGTGAATGCCATTCAGCGCCGCGACGGCGTGGAGGTCACCGTGCTGGTGCCCAACGTCAAGGGAGCCGAGCGGGCGCTGGCCTGCGGCGTGGATGAAATCAACCTGGTGATGTCGGCCAGTGACGCCCATGGCCGCGCCAACCTGCGCATGACGCCAGAGGCGTCGCTCGAACAGTTCGCCTCGATCATCCAGCTGGCACAGGGGAGCGGCGTGTTCATCAACGCCTCGCTCTCCACCACCTTTGGCTGCCCCTTCGAAGGCAAGGTGCCCGAAGCCCGCGTGCTCAGCCTGATCGAGCAGCAGCTGGCGCTAGGCGTGGAAGGCATCACGCTGTGCGATACCACCGGCGTGGCCAACCCTGCCCAGGTCGGCGCGCTATGCCGCCAGGTGCTGGAGCGTTTTCCCGGCGTGCCGTTCACGCTGCATTTCCACAACACCCGGGGCATGGGGCTGGCCAACGCCCTGGCGGCGTGGCAAGCGGGCATCCTGCGATTCGATGCCTCGCTGGGTGGCCTGGGCGGCTGCCCGTTTGCCCCCGGCGCCACGGGCAATGTCTGCACCGAAGACCTGGTGCACATGTTCGAGCAGATGGGCGTCGCCACCGGCGTCAACCTGCTCGCGTTACTGGATATTTCCGCCACCTTGCCAGCGCTGATCGGCCACGACACGCCCGGTCAGGTGGTGAAAGCCGGCAGCGCGGACCGCTGCTACGCCCTGCCCTGAACACGTTTTCTCCCGAATCCTCTGTGCCACCGATAACAACGACAACCTGGTGAATGACCATGACCGCATCCTCCCCTGTTCCGCCGTCAAACCTTGCCCAACAGCTGCTTCAACGTCACTTGGTCAGCGGCGAGCTGACCCCTGGCAGTGAAATCGCCCTGCGCATCAACCAGGCCCTGCTGCAGGACGTGCTGGGCACGCTGGTGATGCTGGAGCTGGAAGCCATGGGGCTCGACCGTGTACACACCGAGCCCAGCGTGCAGTACATCGACCACGGCCTCGTCCAGGCCGACAACCTGAACGCCGAAACCTACCTGTTTCTGAAAAGTGCCTGCGAACGCTTTGGCGTGTGGTACTCAGGCCCCGGCAACGGCATCAGCCATCCGGTGCACATGGAAAACTTCGGTGTGCCCGGCGAGTCCATCGTCGGTTGCGACAGCCACACCACGGCGGCGGGTGCCCTCGGCATGCTGGCCATTGGCGCAGGCGGCATCGAAGTGGCCATGGCCATGGCAGGCGAGCCGCTGTACATCACCATGCCGAAGATTTGGGGCATCAAGCTGGAAGGCCAGCTGCCCGACTGGGTCTCGGCGAAGGACATCGTACTGGAACTGCTGCGCCGCCACGGCGTGGCGGGCGGCAAGAACACCATCATCGAGTATTACGGGCCGGGGCTTGCCCACCTTTCCGCCATGGACCGCCATGTGCTGGCCAACATGGGCACCGAGATGGGAGCCACGGCCACGGTGTTCCCCAGCGATGACGAGACCCGGCGCTTTTTGGCCTCCCGAGGCCGGGAAGCCGACTGGAGCCCGCTGGCTGCCGAGCCCGGCTGCCACTACGACCTGCACGAGACCCTCGACCTCAGCCAGCTGGAACCCATGATTGCGCTGCCCTCCAGCCCGGATAACGTCGTCACCGTGCGTGAGGCGGCGGGCCAGCCGCTGCATCAGGCGTACATCGGCTCGTCGGGCAACCCCGGCTTTCGCGATTTTGCCGTGGTGGCCGAGATCGTGCGCGGCAAGCAGGTGGCCGACGGCGTTTCGCTGGATATCAACCCCTCTTCCCGCCAGGTGCTGACCTCGCTCATCGAGCAGGGCTACCTGGCCGACCTGGTCGCCAGCGGCGCGCGGCTGCACCAGGCGGGCTGTAATGGCTGTATCGGGATGGGGCAAGCGCCCGCCGTGGGGCTCAACAGCCTGCGTACCGTGCCGCGCAATTTTCCCGGGCGCTCCGGCACGCGGGAAGACAGCGTATTTTTGTGCAGCCCGGAAACCGCCGCCGCCTCGGCGGTGGCCGGGGTGATCACCGACCCACGCACCCTCGATATGCCCTACCCTCGCCCCCAGGAACCCGCCCGAATCGAGGTGAACCGTGCCCTGTTCAACGCGCCGCTGCCTCCCCATGAAGCAACGCTGAAAGCGCTGCAGAAGACCGACAACACCCCGGCCCTGCCAGAGCTCGCCCCATTGCCGGACCGCCTGGAAGTGCCGGTGCTCCTGGTCACCGGCGACAATATTTCCACCGATGACATCATGCCTGCCGGGCAGCGGGTGCTGCCCTACTGGAGCAGCGTGTATGCCTCGGCCCCCTTCACCTTCGAGGCAGTCGACCCGCACTATGCCGAGCGCGCAGAAAGCACTCGCACCCAGGGTGGACACGCGATTATCGGCGGAACGAATTACGGCCAGGGTTCCAGCCGCGAGAATGCCGCACTGGTGCCGCGCTATTTGGGGCTACAGGTGGTGGTCGCGAAGAGTTTTGCGCGGATTCACTGGCAAAATCTGATCTGCTTTGGTGCCCTGCCCCTCACCTTTACCCGCGAGGAAGACAGCGCCCGGCTAACCCAGGGCGACTGCCTGGTGATCGAGGGGCTCTACGCGCAGCTGGAACGCGGGGACACGCTGACCGCGCATATCCCCGGCAAGGGCGAGCTGACGCTGCATCATGGGCTCAGCCCCCGCCAACGGGAGCTGATTGCGCAAGGTGGCGTGATCAACCACCTGCGCCAGCGTCACCGTTAGTGGCATCGCCATTTACAGCAACTGAGGCCAACCACAGAGGTTCAATGTGTCATCTTTAGCCATTTTGCGACATTTATTACTTTGCTAACAAATAATTAATAGCCGACAGGCGTTTTCATAACCTAGGTTAAGGTTATCAGGGAGTTATCAGTTCAATGTAGCTGAGTGGTGGCCAGGGACGGCCCGTTTTGGCACGAGGCTGACCACACTCTTCCGCTGCCCTGACCGCTTACCGCCTGGTCAGGGCAGTTTTTTATCAGGCGCTTGCTGCCGCTGGGCGCCGCTCTTCCAGCATGCCTTTGTCGAGTATGAAGCGAATGATCTCTTCGAGGCCAACGCCATCGTAGAGGTTGGTGAACACGAACGGGCGTTCGCCGCGCATTTTCTTCGAATCTCGCTCCATCACTTCCAGCGACGCGTGTACCTGCTCGGCGATATCGATCTTGTTGATGATCAGCAGGTCCGACTTGGTGATACCCGGGCCACCCTTGCGTGGAATCTTGTCGCCTGCAGAGACGTCGATCACGTACAGGGTGAGATCGGAAAGCTCGGGGCTGAAGGTAGCGGAGAGGTTGTCGCCACCGGACTCTACCAGCACCAGCTCCAGGCTGGGGTGGCGGACGTGCAGCTCGTCAATGGCCGCCAGGTTCATCGAGGCATCTTCCCGAATCGCCGTGTGCGGGCAGCCGCCGGTTTCCACCCCCAGAATGCGGTCGGCGGGCAGCGCTTCGTGACGCAGCAGGAAATCGGCGTCTTCGCGGGTGTAGATGTCGTTGGTGACCACGGCAATATCATAATGATCGCGCAGCGCCAAACAGAGCTGCTTGAGCAGCGCGGTTTTTCCGGAACCTACCGGGCCACCCACGCCAACGCGTAAACAGTGAGTCATTGTCTTCTCCTGAATGATGCCAGTTAACTTCTAAATAAACGGGAGTATTGGGTTTCATGCAGGGCGCTGGCCAGTGCCACGCCGGGCAGCACGGGGCCCAGCGCATCGTCGTCCAGGTGCTTTGCCCGATCGACGGCCACGACCAGTTCGCTGCGTAGCCGCTCGATGATACGTTGTGCCGCGGTATGCCCCAGCGGCAGCGCTTTACAGGCCACGGCCAGCTGGTTTTCCAGCCAGGCCCAGGCAAACCCCAGCTGCGCCTGATGAACGGGAATGCCCCGTTGATAAGCCGCCCAGCTGAACATCGTGACGTAACCCGCCTGCGGTGGCAAAAGCGGCGTCAGTGAGTCTTCACCTGGCAGCCGTTCATCGTTTGGCAATAGCGCCAGGCTGCCCAGCAGCCGCGTGAGTGACGCGCCCAGGCGGCTATCCTCTGCGGCCAGTTCGGCGGTTTCACGGGTAGCGGCCAGCCAGTGGTCCCACTCGGCGACCGTGTCGCCTTGCTGGTCGGCAAAGGCGCCGTATAGCCGGTCGATCACCGGCAGCTCACAGCGGGTCAGGCCATCTTCCAGCACCCCAGACAGCCACTCGCTCAGGCTCTCTTCATCGCGGACCCAGCCCAGCTCGAAGGCGCTTTCCAGCCCTTGGGAAAAGGCGAAGGCGCCGATGGGCAGCGCCGGGCTCACCAGTTGCAGCAAGCCCAGCAGCGCCAGGTCCGGCGAGGTGTCTGGCTTAGTGGGCATGGCTGTGTCCATGTCCATGTCCATGTCCATGTCCATGTCCATGTCCATGGTCGTGGTCGTGGTCGTGCTCGTGGTCGTGCTCGTGGTCGTGGGCGTGGTCGTGGTCGTGGTCGTGAGCATGGGAATGCCCGTGGCCATGGCTATGACCATGGCCGTGCGAATGCCCACCCCCCACCTGGTTATAGGCGCCCGGCTCGGGGTCGAAGGTGGCGTTGTGGTGCTCGAGCGTCGCGCCCAGCAGCTCGGCCAGCTCTTCGAGAACGTGGTCGGGTGGGAAACGCACCCAGCCGCCCTGCTGGTCTTCTCCCAGCGCCAGCTGCACATGGCGATTGCCGAGGTGGTACGCCAGCCGGGCTAGGGGTAAGCCAGTACTCACTCGCGCGGTCACCACGGGCTCGATGGCGGCACAAACGCGCACGATCTCGCCATTTTCGGCCTTCAAGCCGTCACCATCGCGCAATACCGGGCCGCGATCCAGAAACAGGCCCAGCGGCTGGCCGCTGTCGCTTTCGGCTTTCAAGCGGCCACGAATACGCAGCTCGAAGGGCAGAGTCAGCGTGTCGCTGGCGGTGCTTGCGTCTATCGGCCCTAAGCGTTCTATCAGTTTCAACATTACTACCGTCCCGTTGAAAGAGTTGTTCGTCATATTCTGTGTCTCACTCTCCAGCTTGAAGCCATGGAGCCAGCGACCTCTGTGGGAGGCCGCCTGAATGGTCGCGAGCTAAAGCTACCTCCCACTGTGCCACTCTCAGGCTGGCAGAAGTGGACTCATATCGATGAACGAACTTTCGAAAAAGCTCCCTAGCGCCTATCGCTATGGGCGGTGCATTCCAATCAAAACAAGTGATACCGCTGCGCCAGCGGCAGTTCAGTCGCGGGCTCACAGGTGAGCAGTTCGCCGTCGCAGCGCACTTCGTAGGTTTGCGGGTCGACGGTGAGCTCTGGGCAGGCGTCGTTGAGCTTCATGTCCTTTTTACGCACGCCGCGCACGTTCTTGCAGGCCGACAGCGTACTTTGCAGGCCCAGCCGCTCCTTGATGCCCGCATCGATGGCCGCCTGGCTGACGAAGTTGAGCCTTACCTGGCTGGCCGCCCGGCCAAAGGTGCCGAACATGGGGCGGTAGTGCACCGGCTGCGGCGTGGGAATCGAGGCGTTGGGGTCGCCCATGGGCGCTCCGGCAATCATGCCGCCTTTCAAAATCAGCGCCGGTTTGACGCCGAAGAAGGCGGGCTTCCACAGCACCAAATCGGCCAGTTTGCCCACTTCAATGGAGCCTACTTCATGGGCGATGCCGTGAGTAATGGCGGGGTTGATGGTGTATTTGGCGATATAGCGCTTGGCGCGCAGGTTGTCAGCCCCCAGCGCTTCATCTTCCGGCAACAAGCCGCGCTGCACTTTCATTTTATGGGCCGTTTGCCAGGTGCGGCAAACCACTTCACCCACCCGGCCCATGGCCTGGGAGTCAGAGGCGATCATCGAAATCACGCCCAGGTCGTGGAGGATATCCTCGGCGGCGATGGTTTCGCGACGAATACGTGAATCGGCAAAGGCCACGTCTTCGGGAATATTGGGGTCCAGGTGGTGGCAGACCATGAGCATGTCGAGATGCTCGTCGATGGTGTTCACCGTGTAGGGCCGCGTGGGGTTGGTGGAGGACGGCAGCACATACTCCTTGGAGCAGGCAGTGAGAATGTCCGGGGCGTGGCCGCCGCCTGCACCTTCGGTGTGGTAGGTGTGGATGCCGCGCTCTTTGAAGGCCGCTAGGGTGTCTTCCACGAAGCCGGATTCGTTGAGCGTATCGGTGTGGATGGCGATCTGCACATCGTACTTTTCCGCCACGCTCAGGCAGGTGTCGATGGAGGCGGGGGTGGTGCCCCAGTCCTCATGCAGCTTGAGGCCCATGGCGCCCGCTTCCAGCTGCGCTTCGAGCCCTTCCGGCAGGCTGGCGTTGCCTTTGCCCAGCAGGCCGATGTTCATGGGCAGGTCGTCCACGGCCTGGAGCATCTTGCCAATGTGCCACTCGCCGGGGGTGCAGGTGGTGGCGTTGGAGCCCGTGGCGGGGCCAGTGCCACCGCCCAGCATGGTGGTAACGCCGCTCATCAGCGCTTCTTCCACCTGCTGGGGGCAGATGAAGTGGATATGGGCGTCGATGCCACCAGCGGTGAGGATCTTGCCTTCACCGGCAATCACTTCGGTGCCGGGGCCAATGACGATCTCGACATCGGGCTGGGTGTCGGGGTTGCCTGCCTTGCCAATGGCAGCGATGCGACCATTTTGCAGCCCCACATCGGCTTTGACGATGCCCCACCAGTCGAGAATCAGCGCGTTGGTGATCACGGTGTCCATCACCGAGGCATCCTGGCGCTGGCTTTGGCCCATGCCATCGCGGATCACCTTGCCGCCGCCGAACTTCACTTCTTCACCGTAGTGGGTGGCGTCTTTTTCGACTTGAATCCATAGCTCTGTGTCGCCCAGGCGCACGCGGTCGCCTACCGTGGGGCCGTACATATCGGCGTAGGCGCGCCGACTGATTTTGTTTACCGATTTCATGTGTTGCCTCTCCTAGAAGATGAAGCTTGGCACTGGAGAGGCCATCACTCATGGGACACGCTGTGAATACGTCCCTGTACGCTTGGCTGCGGCATCCATGCCGCAGACAGTCCCATGAGCGATGGCCTGCCGGTGCCTAATCGCCTGACGCCATTAGCTTTTCAGAGGACGATCCAGCGGCCCCATCACATCACCACGGAAGCCGTAGATTTCCCGCTTGCCGACAAACGGAATCAGCGTGACTGCGCGGGTTTGGCCGGGTTCGAAGCGGATGGCGGTGCCTGCGGCGACGTCCAGCCGGTAGCCACGGGTTTTATCGCGGTCAAACACCAGCGCGGGGTTGGCTTCGGCAAAGTGGTAGTGGGAGCCTAGCTGAATGGGGCGGTCGCCGGTGTTGGCCACCTCGACGGTGATTCGTTCTCGACCCGCGCACAGCTCGATATCACCCTCTTGTAACTGATACTGTCCTGGAATCATGGCGCTCTCCTAGCGGTGGACGGTTAGTTGATAGGGGTGTGGACGGTGACCAACTTGGTGCCATCGGGGAAGGTGGCTTCCACCTGTACTTCATCGACCATCTCCGCCACGCCTTCCATCACGTCGTCTCGGGTGAGGATTTCGCGGCCGTAGCTCATTAAATCCGCCACGCTGCGGCCATCTCGCGCGCCTTCCATAATCTCAAAGCTGATCAGCGCTACCGCTTCGGGGTAGTTCAGTTTTAAACCACGCGCTTTGCGGCGCTCGGCAAGCTGGGCGGCGGTAAACAGCATCAGCTTGTCTTTGTCTCGTGGGGTCAGTTCCATGGAGTGTCTCCAGCGTTATCAGCGTGTTGCCAATCAGGTTAGCCAAATGCGCGGCGTATGCGCTTCGCGTTCGATCCAGCGCGGGCGTAGTAGCTGCCAGGCGTGTTCACACAGGGCCCAGGCTTCGTTTCGGGATGCACCTAAATAGCGCATCAGCAGTACGCCATGGCGCTCCGTCACTGCCCAGCGGGGGTTATCCGGCAGCGCCTCGCGCAGTACTTCGATGGCCGCCGGGGCATCATCGAGCCCCACGGCCCACAGCGTGGCCTGCACCGTCGCGCCGCCCTGCCCCCAGCGGCCCACGAAGCGCGGGTGTGCGGGGTCCAGTGGCTGGCGCTCCAGCCATAGCGGCTTGCCGTCCAGAGTCAGGCGGAAGTGCTGCTCGATCTGCCCGGAAACATAGGGTAAATCGCTGGCCGGGCGGCCAAGCGCCATCACTTCCCAGCCCAGGCAGCGGGCACTGCCCTGCAGCGCGATATGAGTGTGCTGGCTGCCTTTAGAGCCGTTAAACGCGATGGTTTCCTGGGGCAGCCACTCTAAGGTGCCGCCCTCTTCTACCGTCAGCTCGGTGTGCTGTGTCCAGGCCACGCCTTGGCTGTCGGCTTTGTAGAGCTTATTGGCAGCAGGGGTGGTGAGCAGCGCATGGGCTTCGCGCTCGATATGAGCACGGATGGTCAGCGCATCACCGCTCACCAGCCCGCCGGGCGGGTGCAATACGTAAACGTGGCACGCTTCCTGGCTGCCTTCTGGGTAGAAGGGGCGCTGTACCCGTAACGGACCTTGGTGGCGCGCTTGCACTAATCGGGTCACGCCATCGCGGTTGGCAAAACGCAGGGCCAACGAGGCGGCCCAGCGGCGCTCGGCGTCAAAGCGGTGGCCGGAACCAGCAGCGGGTGGGGCAAGTTCGCTCAACATCATGGGGCGCTGTCGCTTCCTTGTGGATAAATCATTGCCTTATAAATGCAAAGAATGCGCCAAAATGGTGAAGGCGCCGCCATAGCCCTTGCCATAGCCCCTGTCATAGCCCTTGTCTCGGCATAGGCTCTTTGCTGGCAGCCCCTCCCACCAGGGAAACCAGTCGCCTTTTGCACCAAAAAAGCACATAAAAAAGCGCAGCGCTTTAAGTACGCACCAAAAAAAGGCATGCCAAGGCTTGCGCGACACCGTGACGCAATGAGCTAACCGTATTGGTTTGTAGACACCCTCTTAGTGCCTTGCCCACCTGTTACCCAGTGGCCACGCCTCCTTAGGGGTGTCGCTGCTCGCCGCGATGCAGCGGCGCGGAAGATGACAGTAAGGATATCAGGGATGCCTTGGCAAACTCCGGGTTGAAGTCGTAGGCCAGAGTGCCCACGACGTTGCCTTCGCGATCCAATAGGTAGGTGGCAGCCGTATGGCTGAGGGTGTAATCGCCTTGTCCGAGTGACACACGCTCGTACTGAACCTGATAGGCGTCAGCCATTGCGTCAATTTGTGCCTCGTTTCCAGACAGACCTCGTATGCGCTCGTCGAACACCGAAAGGTAGCGCGCCAGCTGTTCAGGGCCATCACGCTGCCAGTCCAGAGAAACAAAGAGATAGTTGAACTGATCTGCCTGTGGCCCCAACTGCTGAATCAAACGCGAGAGTTTGAACAGCGTGTTAGGGCAAACATCCGGGCAGTAGGTAAAGCCAAAAAACAACAGTGTCGGCTTTCCGATCAGCTCATCTTGCGTAACGACCCCACCTTCAGTATCCACCAACTGAAATTGCCCACCCAGCTCGGCCAGCGTCGGGCCCTCGGATTGACGGCCGAAGACCACAAAAAACACGGCCAACGTCAGTAGCAATACCAACGAGCCAATGGAAAGCAGCGCAACGTCGCGGCGCTGCATCAGTGCACTGGGTGGCTGTGCGACATCCCTTCCGAAGCAGTACCTTCAGGCGAGGCACCCGGCGGCAAGACGTGCAGCTCTACATCGATACTTGGGGCATGCTGAAACTCCAGCGTGACGGGCACAGGTTCTCCCTCCACGATCGGCGCTGGTAGCTCCATGAACATGAGATGCAGCCCACCCGGTGCCAGCGTTACCGTACTGCCTGCGGGCAATTCGATACCGCCAGGCAGGGGCGCCATACGCATCACATCGCCATCCATTTCCATGGTGTGAATTTCACTGCGCTCGGTAATAGGTGTGGTAACACCCATCAGGCGGTCATCCTGATCGCCATGATTGGTAATCGTGACAAAACCACCTCCTGCGCCTGCGCCAGGTGGCGTAGCACGAGTCCAGGGCTGAGAAATTTCAATGCGTGAGTCGTGATCCCCCGAATCCCCATCATGAGAACCGCCGTGATGGGCAAGCAGAGTGGTGCTGACCAATAGCAGCGAGGAAAACAGTGCTGTACGAAGCATGAACATGGAAAACTCCATTATAAGGAGGCAAGGCCTCCATGCCGGCCAACGTGATAATGCCTTGCGGTACGCTCGTGAGTCCCGCACCCAGTGCGCAGGCCGACTTGCACAGGAGGTTATTGAGTTCGCTGGAGCCCGAGGTCTCTGACCTGCCGTCCTGATTGGCCGCCACACCATGGGGGTCACATAGCACGAACAATGGAGAGTGAGCGCCATCGCCAAGCAGCGCTGCCTGTGCATAGGCACCGAACAGGACGTGCAAAAGGATAACATACGACACTACGATAGCAGTGACGCTACCCTTGCGCTGATCTCTCTGTCGATGCCACCGATTCGTCATGGGATAAGCTGATCCTGATTGTTATTGTGCTCTTGCTCGTGACACGCTTGACCAGTTGCAAGGGTGCTCATTATCAGAGCAAAGCGTGGTGTGCTCCAGTCCATGTGTCAATTTGACCACTCAACGCACTATCTCAACGTACTATCTCAACGTACTATCTCAACGCACTACCTCAACCCACTACCTCACTGCACGACCACACGGTTACGTCCACTGCGTTTTGCCTGATAGAGCGCCTGGTCGGCGCGCTGCATGGAATGCTGATAATCCGGGTGGCCGTCGTGCAACGTGAGTCCTACGCTCACGGTAACGCTCAGCAGCGTATCCGCCGCCGCCAGCATCGGCTCTTTGGCCACGGCCTGGCGTAGCCGCTCGGCGAACAGGCGGCTTCCGTCCGGGTCCGTATCCACCAGAATAATCAAGAACTCTTCACCGCCCATCCGAAACACGTAATCGCCGCCTCGGGTAGAGCGATCCAGAATACTGGCGACCTGTTGCAGTACGTTATCGCCCGCATCATGGCCATGGGTATCGTTGATCGACTTGAAGTGATCGATGTCCACCATGAGCAAGGCAAAACACTTCTCCGAGCGCCGAGCCAGCTCGATTTCACGATTCAGAACTACCGACAGAAATTTACGGTTCAGCAAGCGAGTGAGGCTATCGCGACCCGCGTCCAGCCCCGAGGCACGGTCCAGAATATCGTCCAGCAGCATCAGAATCGTGCGCGCTGCATCCCGAATATGGCTCAGCGCGGCCAGGCGCAGTGCGCTGTCGCCATCCGTCAACTGCGCCATCCATTGGTCGTCCACCAGATGGATATGTCGCGAAATGACGGCAATCTCCGGCGCGCCTTCGAAGGTATGGCACGCCTTGTGCAAATACCACAGGCCAAACTCGGAGCTGGCCAGGCGGGGCAAGGCGCTGGTCTCCTGCTGCGCCGCCACGGCAAACATCAGCGCATTTTCCCAGTTGAGCAGCGCCGCCCGCTGCCGTTCACGCTCATCACCGATACTCTGGGTGAGCGAAAAAAGCTTGTAGGCTTCTTCGGTGCGCGCATGGCGATTATTGGCCACCGAATAGGCATGGCTCATGATCTCCATGGCCATGTCGATATGGTCAGAGACGTACACGGCCGCCTCGCCCGCCGACAGCGGCGCCTGGATCGAGCGATTGATCTGTTCGTAAAACACCTGCTTCAGCTGCCGGGCACCGCTCAGTACCAGGTTTATCGGGATGTCGATGCGCGCATGTATCTGGCCTATTTTCTCCTGGTGCTCTACCAGCGCCTCGAGATCCGCGTGCTCGACGGCAAACATGGCACTGAGCCAACGCTGCATGGAAGGATGCAGGCGTTTTTCGACCTGCTCGTTGGAGAGAAACAGCGAGGCATGGGGGTCATCCAGCATGACCCGGTAAAAGTGCTCGGCAAACGGCGCCCGGCGGGCATGGGCCAGCTGCTCGACGGCTTGGCGCAGTGCCACCGGCGTACGCTCCAGCAGCGTCAACCACTCAGCAGCCAGCTGATGTTTATCCTTGTAGCGCATACCCCACCCGATAACCTTTGCGGAAAGCGACCATGTTACACATAAACAAGGTGAGTCAATACGCACCCAAAGCAAGGTTTTGGGCCTTTTGGTGCGGTTTGTGGCGCTAACTTCATCGTTCACTCACCCAGAGGCAAGCGCTGCCTTGACGCGGAGACCAACCTCGAATATACCATTTGATATAGAGGCAATATATCAACAGGAGGTCCCCAATGACCGCTACCTTCTCCCAATATCAACCCACCAAAGCCGTGGCCTCCGGCTATTGGCAGCAAATTGGCCTGCCTGCCCGAGGGCGTAAGCTGCATGAGCTGCTGCATGAGGGGGTGGAGTACCGAGTATACCCAAGGCTTGCCAAGGTATCCGGTATCGAGCAGAAGGCGCTGGCGCGCTATGTGGATATCCCTTCCGCCACACTGAGCCGCCGCGCCAAGTCAGGCCGCTTCAAGATGGCGGAAAGCGACCGGCTGTATCGCTTTGCCGAGCTTTTCAAAGCGGCGCTGGATCTGTTCGAGGGGGACGCGGAGGGTGCCCGCGCCTGGCTGCTCAAACCCAATGCCGGGCTAGGCGGACGTCGCCCCGTTGAAATGAGCGCCACCTCGGCGGAGTACCAGACGGTGCTGAATCTGATCGGGCGGTTGGAGCACGGGGTCTCGGTATGAGCGAGGTCACCGCTTACCGGCTGGTGAAGCGCAAGTTTCAGGAGAGCGCGTTTGATGGCGAGGGCGCACGGCTTTACGGCGGGCGCTGGAACAGCCCAGGCAATGCCTGTGTGTACGTAGCCAGCTCAGAGTCGTTGGCACTGCTGGAAATCATGGTGCATCTGGAAAGCTATCGGCTGCTCAATGCCTATGCGCTGCTGCGACTGACGCTGCCCAATCAGAGCATTTTGAGCGTTGGAACGGAAGATTTACCCGAAAACTGGCGGGAAGCGCCAGCACCTGCGGAAACCGCCGACCTGGGCGATGGCTGGCTAGCCTCCGGCCAGAGCCTGGCGCTGGCCCTGCCCAGCGTGGTGGTGCCGAGAGAGCTTAATTACATGCTCAACCCGGCCCACCCCTTGTTCGAGCACGCCGTCGCCAGCGTCGAGGAATTGCCGTTTCAACCCGATCCGCGGCTGTAAACCGGGTGTGGATAACTCAAACCGTCAAATACTGTTTGATCAGCTCGTTGGAGAGTTCGCTGATATCGCCTTTGGCCACCGGGCGGCCGCGGTCCATGATCACGAAGCGGTCGGCGTATTTGCGGGCGAAGGGTAGCTTCTGCTCGACCAGCAGCACCGTCAGGCCGTCCTCTTTGATGAGTTGGCGAATCACCTGACCAATCTGGGCGACGATATTGGGCTGAATGCCCTCGCCGGGCTCGTCCAGAATCAGCAGTTTCGGTTCGATGACCAGCGCGCGGCCAATGGCGAGCTGCTGCTGTTGCCCACCGGACAAATCGCCGCCACGGCGGTGTTTCATCTCCTTGAGCACCGGAAACAGCTCGTAGATGCGCTCGGGAATTTTTTTCAGCCCGTCGCCTCGGGCGGCAAGCCCTGTGCGCAGGTTCTCCTCCACCGTCAGCAGCGGGAAAATCTGCCGCCCTTGGGGCACGAAACCGATACCCAGGCGCGAGCGCGCCTCCACGGCTTTTTTGGTGAGTTCGATCTCGCCATCATTGCCCTGGTAGCGCAGCTGGCCGCTCTTCACCGCCACTTCCCCCATGATGGCTTTCATCAGGGTGGTTTTACCCACCCCGTTGCGGCCCATCACGCAGGTGCACTGCCCGGTGGGCACGTCCAGGTCCAGATCCCACAGGGTGTGGCTTTCGCCGTAAAACTGGTTCAACTTGTCGACGGTCAGCATCAGGCCATCTCCTCCTCGTCCGCGCCCAGGTACACTTCGACCACTTTCGGGTCATTGGAGACCTGATCCATGCTGCCTTCGGCCAGCACGCTGCCCTGGTGCAGCACGGTCACCTTGCGCGCAATCGAGCGTACAAAGCCCATGTCGTGCTCCACCACCACCACCGACTGTTTGCCAGCCAGCCCCGTAAGCAGCTCGGCAGTGCGCTCCATCTCCTGTTCGGTCATCCCGGCCACCGGCTCGTCCACCAGCAGCAGGCGCGGGCGCTGCATCAGCAGCATGCCGATCTCCAGCCACTGCTTCTGGCCGTGGGAGAGAATCCCGGCGGGCTGGAAGCGCAGCGCGGTCAGGCCGATGGTGTCCAGCACGTCGTCGATGCGGTCGCTGATCTCGCTGGTCATGCGGGCGGTCAGCGTGGGAAAGATGCGCTTGTCGGCGGCCATGGCCAGCTCCAGATTGTCGAACACGCTGAGCGCTTCGAACACCGTGGGCTTCTGGAACTTGCGGCCAATGCCGAGGCTGGCGATTTCCGGCTCGTTCATTTGCAGCAGGTTATGGCGGCTGCCGAACCAGACGCTGCCCTGGTTGGGGCGGGTCTTGCCGGTGATGATGTCCATCATGGTGGTTTTACCGGCCCCGTTGGGGCCGATGATGCAGCGCAACTCGCCGTCGTCGATGGTCAGGTTGAGGTTATTGATGGCCTTGAAGCCATCGAAGCTCACCGTCACGTCTTCCATGTACAGAATCGGGCCGTGGCGAACGTCCACCGGCGAGGCTTCCCCCGCCATGAAGTCGAACACTCGGTCGCGTGCTTTCAGCGATTGTATCAGGCTCATGCTGCAGCCTCCGTAGGCGGTTGTTCGGCTTTGCGACGGCGCTTCACGTGGCTCAAAAGGCCCGCGACGCCCTTGGGCAGGAAGACCGTGACCAGTACGAACAGCGCGCCCAGGGCAAACAGCCAGGCATCCGGCATGACCCCGGTAAACACGGTTTTGGCGTAGTTGACCAGAATCGCCCCAATGACGGCACCGTACAGCGTGGCCCGCCCACCCAGTGCTACCCAAAGCACGATTTCGATGGAGAACAGCGGCGAGAATTCGCTGGGGTTGATGATGCCTACCTGAGGCACATAAAGCGCCCCCGCCAGGCCCGCCAGCATGGCCGAGACCACGAACACGAACAGCTGGAAGCGTTCGACCCGGTAGCCGATGAAACGCGTACGCGCTTCGGCATCGCGGGTGGCCACGCACACACGGCCCAGCTTGCTGGTGACAATGGCGCGGCACAGGATGTAGCCCAGCGCCAGCGCCACCCCAGTGGCAATGAACAGCCCCAGCCGCGTGTCGTTGCTGCGCAGGTTGAAGCCCAGCAGCTCACGGAAATCGGTGAGGCCATTGTTGCCGCCGAAGCCCATCTCGTTGCGGAAGAAAGCCAGCATCAGGGCAAACGTCAGCGCCTGGGTGATGATCGACAGATACACCCCGGTCACCCGCGAGCGGAACGCCAGGAAGCCGAACACCAGCGCCAGCAGGCCAGGGGCCAGCAGCACCATGGCAAAGGCGAACCAGGCCATATCGAAGCCCAGCCAGTACCAGGGCAGGCTGTCCCAGTTCAGAAACACCATGAAGTCGGGCAGGACCGGGTGGCCATAGGTGCCACGGTCGCCAATCTGGCGCATCAGGTACATGCCCATGGCGTAGCCGCCAATGGCGAAGAACGCCCCGTGGCCCAGACTCAGAATGCCCAGATAGCCCCACACCAGGTCCACCGCCACGGCCAGCAGCGCATAGCTCAGGTACTTGCCGAACAGGTTCACGGTGTAGGCGTTGACATGCAGCGGATGCCCTTGCGGCACTGCCACGTGCAGTACGGTGACCAGCACCAGGGCGGCCAGCAGCACGCCGAGAAAGAGCTGAGTGGCCCGTTCGCCGAACGGGCGGAGCAGCCAGAACCGTTGAGAAGATGATGTCATCATGATGGGTTAGCCCTCCGCAGCCCGGCCCTTCTGCGGGAAGAGTCCACGCGGGCGTTTTTGAATGAACAGGATGATGAACACCAGCACGATGATCTTGGCCAGCACGGCACCCGCCCAGGGCTCCAGCACCTGGTTGATGATACCCAGTGAAAGCCCCGCCACCAGCGTGCCCCACAGGTTACCCACGCCACCGAACACCACCACCATGAACGAGTCGATGATGTAGTTCTGGCCCAGGTTGGGGCCGACGTTGGTGAGCTGCGACAGCGCCACACCGGCCAGCCCCGCCACGCCGGAACCCAGCGCGAAGGTCATGATATCCACCCGAGTGGCCCGGATGCCCATGGAGCGTGCCATGGCGCGGTTCTGGGTCACGGCGCGCACTTCGAGCCCCAGCCGCGTGCGGCGCATGATCAGCATCAGCCCGGCAAACACCACCAGCGCAAAGCCGAGCACGAACATGCGGTTGAGGGTCAGCGAGAGCGCATCGTTGATGACCAGCGAACCGCTCATCCATTCGGGCGTCACCACGGTGCGGTTGAGCGGAGAGATCACCGTGCGCACCAGCTGCTGCAGAATCAGGCTGATGCCGAACGTGGCCAGCAGCGTTTCCAGCGGGCGGCCCTTGAGGAACTGGATCACGCCCCGTTCGATGGCAATGCCCACCAGGGCAGCCACCATGAAGCCCGCTGGAATGGAAAGAATCAGCGCCAGCCCCGGCTGGCCCGGCAGCAGTTGCTGCATCATCCAGGTGGTATAGGCGCCCAGCATCATCAGCTCGCCGTGGGCCATGTTGATCACGCCCATGACGCCAAAGGTGATGGCCAGGCCGATGGCCGCCAGCACCAGTACCGACCCCAGGCTCAGGCCAAAGTAGAGCGTTTCGAGGGCACGATTGATCTTGAGGTTTTGTTCGATGCTAAGGAGCGCCTCTCTGGCCGCGTCGGCGACCACTGGGTCATCGCCATTGGCCGCGCGATTGAGGGCCACACGGGCACGCGGATGCAGGCTGCCCCGCAGCGCTTCCACGCCTTCCATTTGGCCCGCTTCGGTTTGATAAATGGCCAGTGCCTGCGCTAACCGGCGCTGCACCTGGCTATCCTCTTCTTCGGCAATCAGCGCTTCCAGAGGCTCGGCCAGCGTCTCGTCCACTTCGCCCAACAGGCGCTCGGCGGAGGTACGGCGGCGTTCCACGTTGGGGGAGTAGAGGTCGACCACGGCGATGGCGCTGCGCAGTTGGTTACGCAGGGCGTTGTTGATGCCGATGCGGTTGAGGTCGCGGCGGGACATCTCGCCCAGCGGCTCGTCGGTCAAGGCATCGGCCACGGGCCAGTCACGCCCGGTGTTGTTCAACACCACGACGAAGCGACCCTCGCTGGTGCGCTGCAGGCGGCCATCGAGCAAGGCTTGCAGCCAATCCCGGGCACGTTCGTCGTCGCTTTGCACAATGGCGTTGATGGCCTCGCCTTTGGCGCGGAAGTTCTCCACGTCCAGCGCTTCCAGCAGCGCCAGTGCCGCGTCGTCATCAGAAGGTGTGGTGGGGGTTTGTGCCTGCGACAACGTCGCCATGCTGAGCAGCAGCAGACACAACACCCCAGAAAGGAAACGCCTCATGGGGTTCTTCCTTTGGTGATCATCAATGGGGAGAGATAGCGTGCTCCCTTGCCGCGAAGGCTCGCGGCAAGGGAGGGGGGTTACTCGGCGAGTGCCGCTTCGGCTTCTTCTGCTGCGGTGCTGCCACCGCACGAGCCGTTGGCGACGTTGAAGTTGCCGCAGCGCATCGGTGCACGCCAGTCAGCAATCAGGTCGCGAGAACCCGGCAGGTAATCCGACCAGGCATCGCCTGCCACGGTGGACGGCGTTTGCCAGACGATGTCGAACTGGCCGTTGTCCTGCACTTCACCGATCAATACCGGCTTGGTGATGTGGTGGTTGGGCATCATGGCGGCATAGCCACCGGAAAGGTTAGGCACGGTCACGCCGATGATGGCATCTTTCACCGCGTCGACATCGGTGGTACCCGCCTTGCGCACCGCTTCGGCCCACATGTTGAAGCCGATGTAGTGGGCTTCCATGGGGTCGTTGGTGACCGCTTCTTCATCGCCCGTCCAGTCGATCCAGGCGTCGATGAAGTCGTAGTTGGCGTCGGTGTCCACGCTCATGAAGTAGTTCCAGGCGGCCAAGTGGCCCACCAGCGGCCCGGTATCGATACCGGACAGCTCCTGCTCACCCACCGAGAAGGCGATGACGGGAATATCCGCGGCATCGATCCCCTGGTTGGCCAGCTCACGGTAGAACGGCACGTTGGCATCGCCGTTGATGGTGGAGACCACCGCCGTGGGCTTGCCCTCTTCACCGAAGCGACGAATTTCAGAGACGATGTTCTGCCAGTCCGAATGGCCGAACGGGGTGTAGTTGACCATGATGTCTTCTTCGGCCACCCCGTGCTCATCCTTCAGGAAGGCTTCCAGAATCCGGTTGGTGGTGCGCGGATAGACGTAGTCGGTGCCGATCAGCGCGAAACGCTCGATCCCGACTTCGTTGATCAGATACTCCACCGCAGGAATGGCCTGCTGGTTGGGTGCCGCGCCGGTGTAGAAGACGTTCTCGGAAGACTCTTCCCCTTCGTACTGTACCGGGTAGAACAGCAGGCCGTTCAGCTCTTCGAACACCGGCAGTACCGCCTTGCGGGATACCGAGGTCCAGTTACCGAACACCACGTCTACCTCATGCTGGGCCAGCAGCTCGCGGGCACGCTCGGCAAACAGCGGCCAGTTGGAAGCGGGGTCGACCACCACGGCTTCCAACTGACGCCCCAACAGGCCACCGGCTTCGTTCTGCTGGTCGATGAGCATTTCGACGGTGTCTTTCAGGGTCGATTCGCTGATGGCCATGGTGCCAGAGAGGGAGTGCAGAATACCCACCTTGATCGGGTCGTTGTCCTGGGCAACGGCCTGGGCGCTGGCGCCCATGATGGCGGCGGCCAGGGCGGCCGTGGCGAAACGGCCAAGGGTACGAGGGTGTGTCTTGCGTTGCGATGTGGTCACTTGAACCTCCTTGCACCCCTTGGAAGGGGCTTGTTATAGGCGCGTAGAGCGGGCATTCGCCCGCCGTGGGCTAATCCACCTTTCACACTGCAAGGGGTGCGCCAGATTGAATCAAAGCCTATTAAGACAATGACAATCAGACAGTTAGCGATACTCAAAAAAACCCGCATTGCGCCAGACGCACTAATTCAGGGCAAGCCGAGAGGCACCATGCACAGTTGTCATGCACCAGCAAAGCGCCTTGCACCAAAGAGGGGTGCATGCACACAAAAAAGCGCCCGGGGTTCCCCCCGGGCGCTGACAACGCCAAAACTCACTCCATCACCACCACCCAACAATCGCTTATTTGGCGGCCATGGCCTTCTGCTTGCGGCGCTTTTTCAGCAGCGGCATGCCCAGCGACAGAGCCGCAATGATCAGCAGTGACAGTGAAATAGGCTTGTCGATGAAGATGGACCAGTCACCTCCGGAAATCTGCAGTGCGCGGCGCATGGACTCTTCCATCAGGCTGCCCAGGATCAGCGCCAGAATCAGCGGCGCCGTGGGGAAGCCGAACAGCCGCAAGCCCAGGCCGATCAGGCCGAAGCCCAGCAGCAGCAGCAGGTCGAAGACGCTGAAGCTCATGCCGTAAACACCGATCATGCAGAAGATCAGGATCATCGAGAGCAGCAGCGGACGCGGCATATCGAGAATTTTGGCGATCAGCGGAATCAGCGGCAGGTTGAGTACCAGCAGGAAAATATTACCAATGTACATACTGGCAATGACCCCCCAGAACACGTCCGGGCGCTGCTCCAGCATCATGGGGCCAGGCGTCACGCCCATGACCAGCAGCGCCCCCAGCAGCACCGCCGTGGTGCCCGAGCCAGGCACCCCCAGGGTCAGCAGTGGTACGAACGAGCCGGTACAGGCGGCGTTGTTGGCCGCTTCGGGAGCTGCCACGCCCTTGATGTTGCCCTTGCCGAAGGTGTCACCATCCTTGGCCAGGCGTTTTTCCATGCTGTAGCCCAGGAAAGAACCAATGGTGGCACCGGCCCCCGGCAGTACACCGGTAAAGAAGCCCAGCACCGAGCTGCGGCTGATGGGGCCTGCGATTTGCTTCATTTCACTGCCGCTCAGCTTGAGCGAGCCAATGGCATTGCGCGGCGCTTCCTTGCCACCGCCCCCACGCAGCAGCATGTAGAACACTTCCGCCAGGGCGAAGATACCCAGCGCCACGACCAGGAAGTCGATGCCGTCGAGCAGTTGAATCGAGCCAAAGGTGTAGCGCTCGGTGCCGGTTTGCATGTCGATGCCGACGATCGAGATCATGACGCCGATCACCGCCGCAATCAGACCCTTCACCAGCGACTTGTCCGACAGCGAGACGACCGCCGTCAGGCCCAGCACCATGAGCGCGAAATATTCGGGAGGCCCAAAGCTGACCGCCACTTTGGAAAGCAGCGGCGCCACCAGCATCAAGAAGACGATGGAGACGGTGCCGCCAATGAACGACGCGTAGGCGGCAATGGCCAGCGCCTTGCCCGCCAAACCCTGCTTGGCCATGGGGTAGCCATCGAAAGAGGTGGCGACCGTGCCCGCCACCCCCGGCGCATTGAGCAAGATAGAAGAGGTCGAGCCACCGAAAATGGCCCCGTAATACACACCCGCCATCAGAATCAGGCCTGATGCAGGCTCCATTGAGAAGGTGATCGGAATCATCAGCGCCAGGGCACTGATCGGGCCGAGGCCCGGCAACATACCGATGATGGTACCGGCAAACACACCGGCAAAGACGTAAGCGATGTTGATGGGCTCGAGCGCGATGCCAAAGCCGTACATCAAGTTGTTCAAGGCATCCATGGGCGTATCTCTCTTAAAAAACTACGGCAGGTGCGTGGGCACGGCGTATTCAGAACGGCAGGAGGCCAGTGGGCAGATACACATCCATGACGCGCGTCATGGTGATATACAGCGCCAGCACTACCCCCAGCGAAGCCGCCAGGTTGATGCCATGACGACGATACCCGTAATAGGCCGTCAGCCCGGCGCACAGCAGCGTCGACGCCAGTACGAAGCCCAACGGCACCAGCAGGAAGGCATAGGCGGCGATGGCCACGGCGGTGACCACCACACGCGCCCAGGGCGTCAACAGCAGCGGACCGTTGGTGGCCTCTTCGTCGATCTCGTCAGCGCCTGCCAGCGGCACCGGTTTTTCAAAGAAAAGCAGCCCTGCTAGCAATAACAAGGTCACTCCCAGCACTTTTGGAAAAAGATCTGAATCCACCGGACGCGGCAGAGGAAAGGTTGGAATTTGCCAGGCCATTGCTAGATAGGCGGCTGCAAAAAGCGCCAGCACGAGGGCCAGCCACTGATTAGTGTTCAATCGAGTCATGGGGTGTCTCTCCGAAGGCGCAGGTTGCGCTTACGGTCACAGGCAGTGACCCCGGGCCTGGCAGGCCCGGGGCAGCACGGTGAAACGGGGGTTATTGAGCCAGCAAGCCCAGGTCGCTCAGGACACTGCTGAACTGCTCTTTCTGCTCATCCAGGAACGCGCCAAACTCTTCGCTATCCTGGTAGGCATCGATCCAGCCCAACTGGTCGCGAGCCTGCTGCCAGCCATCGGTTTCGAGCATTTCGGCAAACAGGTCTTCGTAGTAGGCCACGGCTTCGGCAGGCATGTCAGGGGTGCCCATCACGCCACGCCAGATATCGAAGGTGTAGTCCACACCCTGCTCCTGGTACGTGGGCACGTCGGCCAGGGCACCGCCCAGGCGCTCAGGGGCAGAGACGCCCAGCGCACGCAGTTGGCTGCCTTCGCCCAGCTGGCCCACGGACTCACCCGCGCCAGTAATGACCGCCTCGATATGGCCGCCCATCAGGTTGGTCATGGCATCGCCACCCCCCGAGAAGGGGATGTAGTTCACCGAGGAAGCATCGAGACCCGCCGCAGAGGCCAGGCCAGCCACCGAGATGTGGTCCATCGAGCCTGGCGCACTGCCGCCACCCACGCTCAGACGCGGGTTCTCTTTCATCGCATCGAACAGATCGGTGATGGTCTGATATTCGGAATCCGCCGCCACCAGAATGATGGAGTAGTCAGTGATCAGGCGCGCCACGGGGGTGAAATCCGTGTGGTCGTAGCGCGAGGCGCCTGCCAGCGGCACCAGGATGATGGGCGGGCTGGTGGCAAACAGCTTGTGCGGGTTACCGCTGTCACGGGCGATCTGCGCCCATGCCACGGCACCGCCGCCGCCAGGCACGTTGATGGCCGCAAAGTTACGGTCTGCCAGCTGCTCTTCCTGCAGCACGCGGGAAACGGTACGCACCAGCGTATCCCAGCCACCGCCCGGGTTGGCAGGCGCGACGAATTCGATGGAACGGCTTGGGGTCCACTCCTGGGCCTGTACGCCAGTGGTCATGGCGAGGGCTGCCAGAGGCAGAGCAAATACAGCGGCGCGCTTGAAGGAAAGCGAGGTCATGGGCGTTCTCCACAGTCAATTATGTTGTTATGCGCGGTGATGAACACGCGGCAATTGTGGTTACACTGCGAACGTTAGAAGAAAGCCACCTTTCAGGACAAGCTTGTGACCATAAACGACAAATTGTTCTTTATGAGCGTTTTGTTCATTTTGCTCACGCATCCAGCCAGCCGTGATCCCCCTTCAATAAGCGGTAGCGCCGCTCGGGTCGCCCGACATCCCCGTAACCCAGCTCGGCGCCTACGGCTTGCTCGGCCACGAGAAACTCCAGATAGCGGCGTGCCGTCGAACGGCTGGCGCCCATGGTACGCGCCACCTGCATGGCGGTCAGGGCGCCGCTGTCTGCTGCCAAGGCTTCCACCACACGGCGCAGGGTCAAGCGGTCGATGCCCTTGGGCAAGCTGCGCTGAGGGGCGCGTTCAGGCTCGCTGGGCGTCACCCGGGCCAGCACATGGTCCAGCTCGTCCTGGTTCAGCTCGGCGCGGTTGGCCAGCGCCTCCCGTTCGCGCCGAAAACGCGCCAGCATCTGGTTCATTCTTGCCGCTTCGATGGGTTTGATCAGGTAATCGAACACCCCGCCACGCAGCGCCTCGCTGATGGTCTCCACCTCACGGGCCGCCGTCACCATGACGATATCCACGTGCACATGGTCGCGGCGAATCGACCACAAAAGCTCCAGCCCTTCCACGTCGGGCAGGTAAGCATCCAGCAGAATCAGCTGTATTTGCGAGGCGTGTGCGGCCATCAGCGCTTTGGCTTCGCTGCCGTTGCGCGCCATACCCACCACATAAAAACCGTCGCTTTGCTCGATGAAGGCGCGGTGAATATCGGCGATGCGGAAATCGTCTTCGACGACCAGAATGCCGTATTGCGTCGCAGACATGCGTCATCCTCTTGTTGACTTCGTTATTATGAGCGTGAACCGCTTAGCCTGGCAGCCGAGGCCCATCGCTGCTGGCACATAGCGAGCGGTCCAGCACGGCAATGAAACAGGCGCCCCCCAGCTCGCTCTCTTCCAGCATCACTGCGCCCCCGTGCTGGCGGCACAGCCGCGCCACCAGGGCCAGCCCTATGCCCCGATGCTTGCCGGTTTTGGTGGAAAATCCTTCGGCAAAAATCGACTCCGCATGCTCGGCGGGCACCCCGGCACCATTATCTTCCACTTCAATAAGTAGCTGCTCGCCCAGGTCGGTGAAAAACAGCCGCACAGTGGGCTGGTCGCCGTGAGGGCCGTTCAGTGCCGCATGGCAGGCATTATCCAGCAAATTGCCCACCACGCTCATCATGACCTCTTGCCCCGTTGCGGTCAGCGGGCAGGAGAGCGAGCTTTGTTCGTCGATTTCCAGTGCCACGCCCAGTTCACGGGCGCGGGTCAGTTTACCCAGCAGCGTGCCGCTCAGCACCGCATCGGCCACATGGCGCATCAGAAAGTTCATCTGTGCCTGGGCACGCTCGGTTTCCTGATGAATCAGGGCCAGCGCCTCCTCGATGCGCTGCAACTGCAGCAGCCCGGAAATGGTGTAGAGCTTGTTGGAGAACTCGTGGGCCTGGGCGCGCAGCATGT
This sequence comes from Halomonas sp. 141, assembly GCF_002810305.1. Classification (NCBI taxonomy): domain Bacteria; kingdom Pseudomonadati; phylum Pseudomonadota; class Gammaproteobacteria; order Oceanospirillales; family Halomonadaceae; genus Halomonas; species Halomonas sp. 141. Next base: position 6,663 of record NZ_PINZ01000015.1, on the reverse strand, counting down.
CCACATCGCGGCTGGCCTGGGTCAGCGCCTGAGAGAGGTCGATGATTTCCCGGCGGCTACGGAAGGTCGCCACGGCGCCTTCGATCTCGCCCTCGTGAATGATGGGCACACGGTTGACCACTACCGGGTGATCCCCCAGCCACATTTCTTGGTCGAACTCCTGCTCACCGTGTCTGAGCACTTCCAGCAGGCGGGAGTTGGGCACTACCTCGCGGATGGGCTGCCCCAACAGCACGTGCTCGTCGGGCAGCTCTAAAAAGCGGCGCGCCTGCTGGTTCACCAGGGTAATGTGGCCGTCTCGATTGACGGCCAGAATGCCCTCGTGAATCGATTGCAGGATGGCTTCCTTTTCCATGGCAAGGCGGGCGATTTCGTAGGGTTCGAGGCCGAGAATGATCTTCTTGAGGTGCTGCGACAGCCAATAAGCGCCAGCAAACCCGAGCACGATCATCATGGCCACCAGTATCCAGCCCAGCTTGGTGTAGCGCGCCACGTCCATGTCCACGCGGTCGAGCATGAAGCCGACGGAAACCACGCCGATGATGTTGCCCTCTTCATCCCAAATCGGCGTTTTGCCGCGCATGGCGGTGCCCAGGGTGCCGGTGGCTTCGGACACGTAGGATTGACCATAGATCAGCGCTTGATCATTATCATCCCCCACCATGCGCTCGCCGATGCGCTCGGGCACCGGGTGGGAGTAGCGTATCGACTGGGCGTTGCCCACCACCACATAGCGCGCGCCCGTCTCCTGGCGCACCCGCTCGGCCAGCGGCTGAATGAAGTGGGAGGGCTCGGGCGTGGAGAAGGCATCGACGATTTGCGGCATGGCCGCCACGGTCTTGGCGACCGCCAGCGCCCGCTCGCCCATTTGATAGGTGATAATGTCGGCTTTACGGTAGTTCAGGTAGGTCCCTTGGGCCAGCAGCATACCCGCCAGCAGCAGGCCCACCAGGATCATGACCTGTAAGCGAAAGCTGCGTTTGTACCAACGTCGCTTGGCGCGCGTGCGACGCCAGCGCTGCAGTTCGGCCAGGGTGCGTGGGCGGGGCTCTGTCATAAGGGAACTCGTGATGCGCAAGAGCGTCATTATGGCACGCACCGCCAGGCGGCGTTAGGCTTTGCGCTTTTTCACCCAGCGGCTTATATACTCCCTGCCCACCGCAACACTCAAGGAGGAGAAGAGTGCGACACCTTTCACGCTACCTGTTACTGGCCAGCTGCCCGCTCTGGGCGGGGGCTGCCGCAGCCAACCCTTTTTATGCGCCACCGCCGCCCCAGGAAGATGCACCCATCTTCAGCGGCGATGCCGAGCTTGGTTTCAACCAGCTCTCCGGCAATACCGACAGCCGCACGCTGATCGGCAAAACACTGCTCACTTGGCTGACCGGCGACTTCACCCACTCGTTTCGGGCAGAAGTGCGCAATGTCAGCAAGGATGGCAACACCAGCGCGGAGCAGTACCTCGTGGCGGGGCGGGAGCGCTATGACTTCAACGGCCCGCATTATCTGTTTGGGTTTGCCCGCTGGGAAAAGGACCGCTTTGCGGGCTACGATCAGCAGCTCACCGCCATTGGCGGCTATGGTCGACAGATTGTGGATGGCGAGCGCCACTATCTTTCTCTGGAAGCAGGGCCCGGCTATCGCCATGACCGGCTGCGTGACGATGAGAACGAGCGGCTGGGCGTGGCCTACTCGGCGCTGGACTACCGCTGGGAGTTCTCCCAGTTCGCGGATCTACGCCAGGAGATGTCGGTGGAGTATACCCATGAGAACACCACCTCGCGCTCGCTGTCGGCCCTCACGGCACGCCTGAATTCGCGGCTGTCGCTGCGCCTGTCTCATGAGATCAAGCGCAACTCCCAGCCCCCCGAAGAGGCCAGCGAGCGTACCGACCATACCACCAGCGCGTCGCTCCTCTACCGCTGGTAGCCTGACCGGCTACTGGCGCTGCTGCCCGCGGTGTGCCCAGGCGGTCATGCGCTTTTCCAGCAGCGAGAACAGCTCGTACATCACCATGGCCATGGCGCTGATCACCAGCAGCCCGGCAAATACCAGCCCCATGCGCATCTGCGAGCCCGCGCTCATCATGAGGTAGCCAATGCCCTGGTTGGAGGCCACGGTCTCGGACACCACCGTGCCCACGAAGGCCAGCGTGATGGCGATTTTCAGCGAGGCGAAGAAGTACGGCAGCGAACGCGGCAAGCCCACCTTGAGCAGCACATCGATGCGCCGTGCGCCCAGCACCCTCAACACATCTTCCATCTCAGGCTCCAGGGTCGCCAGGCCAGTGGCCACGTTCACCACGATGGGGAAGAAGCAGATCAGGAAGGCGGTGAGTATTGCGGGCACCGAGCCGATACCGAACCAGACCACCAGAATGGGCACGAAGGCCACCTTGGGAATGGCGTTGAACCCCACCAGCAGCGGGTAGCAGGCGTTGTACAAAAAGCGCGACGAGCCGATGATGAAGCCCAGCAACAGCCCCACGGCAACGCCCAGGCCAAAGCCAATCAGCGTGGTCCAGAAGGTTTGCCAGGAGTGCTTGCCGATGGGCCCGGCGTAGGTCACCAGCGCCTGAACCGTGTCCAGCGCGCTGGGAAAAATAAAGCTGGGCACGTTGAACAGGCGTACCGTCACTTCCCAGATCACCACCAGCCCCGTCATGGCGATCCAGGGAGCCAGCCGCTCGGCCAGCTTGCGATTATGGGTCATGGGCACTCCTTCAGGCGCTGCGCACTTCACCGATCTGGGCACGCAGCGACTGCACCAGGTCAATGAACGGTTTCTGGTAAGTGGTTTCCAGCGCCCGAGGGCGAGGCAGTTCGATGATGCGCCGCTCGATCACGCGCCCCGGACGACGGCTCATGACATAGACGGTGTCGGCCAGGAAAGCGGCTTCGCGCAGGTCATGGGTCACCAACACTACGGTAAAGCGCTGGGCTTCCCACAGGTCACGCAAGACGCACCAGAGCTCTTCACGGGTGAACGCATCCAGCGCGCCAAAGGGCTCGTCCAGCATCAGCAAGCGCGGCCGATGAATCAGCGCGCGACAGATGGACGCCCGCTGCTGCATACCCCCCGACAGCTCCCAGGGGTACTTGCTTTCATGCTCGGCCAGGCCCACCGTCTCGAGCAGCGCCCGAGCCCAGCCTTTGAACTCTTCCCGGCGCTTGCGGAACTGCCGCCGATAGGGCTCGACGATTTCCAGCGGCAGCAGCACGTTGTCCAGGGTGGTACGCCAGGGCAGCAGGTTGGCATTCTGGAACGCCATGCCGGTGATTTTCAAAGGCCCGGTCACGGGCAGCCCATCCACCTGAATGCTTCCCTGCGTAGGGGCATGCAGGCCGGTACACAGCTTCATGAAAGTGGATTTGCCACACCCTGACGGCCCTACGAAGGCGACGAACTCGCCTTCGTGGATCGACAGGTCGATATCTTCGATGGCGTTGCCCGAGCCGTCGTACGCCAGGCTGACGTCATCGAAGCGGACGAACGCTGCCGACATCACTCCGCCTCCGGCAGCAGCATGCGCTCTTCTACCGGCGGCAGGTAGCGGGAGTCAAAGACCTGATCGGGGGATGGCAACGTGGGCAGATCGTAAGCATCCGCCACCAGTTGAATCGCCTGGCTCAGCCGCGCGTCATCCACACCGCCCACGCCATATTCACGGGCATCGGGGGTATCCACCACGCTCTCCAACGCCAGCTTCAGGCGACGCGTTTCCATCTCGACATCGATCAGGCCGTCGCGGTTACGCACGTACTCGATGGCCGCTTCGGGGTCTGCCAGGGTCTCTCCCAGCGCACGGTTGAAGGCGCGCAGGAAGCCCTGCACGGCCTCGGGGTTGGCATCGGCAAAGGCATCACTGACCAGAATCGCGTTGCCGTACAGCGGGACGCCGTAGTCGGGGAACGGCATGATGGTCAGCTCGTCTTCGCTCATGCCGCGCTCTTCCAGATTGAGCAGGCTGGTGAAGTAGAAGCCGGTGATGGCATCGACATCGCCCCGGGTCAGCAGGGTTTCGCGTAGCGCAGGGTCGACGTTTTGCCACGCCACCGCGTCGGCCTCCAGCCCATTGGCAGCGGCAAAGATGCCCCAGGCGCGATAGCCGGTGTCGAAGGCCGGGGCGGCGATGGTTTTGCCTGCCAGGTCAGCGGGGCTCTCGATGCCGCTCTCCTTGCGCGCAAACACCGCCGCGGGCGTGCCGTCATAAACGATATAAACGCCCTTGATGCCGGGGCCTTCCGGGTTTTCCGCAAGGAATTCGACCAGCGCGTTGAGATCGCCAAAGCCCATCTCATAGGCACCCGAGGCCACCCGGTTCACCGCCCCTGCAGAGCCGCTTCCCGAATCGATCTGAACCTGCAGACCTTCTTCGGCGAAGTAGCCTTTTTCGGCTGCCATCAGAAACGGTGCTGCCGGACCTTCGAAACGCCAGTCCAGTTGGAAGCGAATCGAGGTCGTCTCGGCAGCAGCGCCGAGTGGCATCATCAGCGCCGCGCCAAATAGCGCTAGCGGAAACAAAGAGGAACGGGCAGTACGGGAGCGAGTCGGCATGGCAGTGAGCACCTTGTATACAATATTGATGATGCTTTGCAGCAACGCTGCCATCTTTTGCTTTTTACTGTTCATTCATGCGCTTAGATAAGCGAACGGGTCCCTCATTGCGCCTGAAAGCGCCAAAATGGTGCGCACCACACCCATCTCGCACCATTAGAAAACATTTTGGCCAAATCGTTAGACTTTGGTCTAACCCGACGGTATACTGTGCTCAGTTTCCTGTCCTCGCGCCATTCATTGAATGGCGCTTTTTTTTGGTTCTGGCGGTGGCGGTGCTCGCCCCTTTGGCGACGACCGTCTGGTTCACGCTGCTGGGCGGTACCGGCATTTACTACCAATTGACCGACGTGATCGATATCACCGAGGCACTCGAAAACTTCCAGTTCGACGTGGCTACCCTCACCGTGGCCCAGGCACTGCCTGGCGGCACCTGGATGGCCATGGCCATCTTGCTGCTGACCACCATCTTCGTGGCCGCAAGCGGCTTATGCCATGGCGCGAGAGCAAGGGCTCATCGACTGATCTCGGCTTACAAGCCTTGCAGCAGCCGTAGAATCACCTGCGGCTGCTGGTTGACCTGAGCCAGCATGGAGATGCCGACCTGCTGCAACAGCTGGGCACGAATCAGGTTGGAGACTTCCTGCGCGTAATCGGCGTCCTGGATGCGTGACTGGGCGGCAGAGGTGTTGATGATGTTGGTGTTGAGGCCGTCGATCACGCTTTCGAAGCGGTTTTGCACGGCGCCCAGGTAGCTGCGCTGGCGGTCGACCAGCTTCATGGCTTCATCCACCACGTCCATGGGTTTGTCGGTGGCGTTGCTGTCGTCCAGCACGCTAAAATCTTCCAGACCAAGCGCCTGAAGCCCCATGGCGGAAAAACGAATGCCAATCACATCCCCCGCATTGGCGCCTACCTGAATGTTCAGGGTCCGATCTGCGTTGATCAGAGGAATGCCGTTGAAGTTACTCTGCTCAGTGACACGGGTGATCTCTTCCAAGCGCTGATCGATTTCCAGCTGAATAGAGGCCAAATCTTCGGAAGAGTTGGTGCCGTTGAGGGCTTGAACGCTCAGCTCACGGATACGTTGAAGGTTGTCGTTGATCTGGTTCAGCGAGCCTTCCGCCGTTTGCACCATGGAGATGCCATCGTTGGTGTTACGAATGGCCTGGTTCATGCCTCGAATCTGCGCGCCCATGCGATTGGCAATGGCCTGACCAGCGGGGTCGTCCTTGGCGCTATTGATACGCAAGCCGGAAGACAGGCGCTGCATGGAGGTCTGCATGGCCTGCTGGCTAGTACGTAAATTGTTCATCACCAGCAGCGACGTGATGTTGGTCGCAAGGCTAAGCACGGGCATGACCTCGAAAGTAAACGCGCAGGGCGCGGTTAGCGTAATTATCGGCCGCCACCCCGAAAACGTGAGGCCTGTCGCATCAATTATGTCGGACAGGGCCCGCACTGATTAGCGAGCGCCCGCTGTCGGCTAGCACGGCATCGACTGGGCCACGCACGTAGTCGTGCTGAAAATAGCCTTCGTCCACTATCTCGCCATCCCAGGCCACGATGTCCAAATCCATGGTACGAGGCCCCGATTTGATCGGCCCACGCACGCGTCCCAGGCGATGCTCGACATCCTTCAAATAGGCCTTGAAGGCGCGCCGCTCCAGCGTGGTGCGAACCACCAGCGCAGCATTGAGAAAGTCGGGCTGCTGCTGAAAGCCAACCGGCGCCGTACGAACAGCCTCCGAGTGGGCGACCAGCTCACACTCGCTGCTTAAAATGTCCAGTGCTCGGGCAAAATGGTGCTCGGGTTCGATATTGGAACCCAGTGAAATCACGCACTCATGATGCATGGTGTCAGTCGCTCCATGTGACGACGTTGATGGCATAGCAGCATTCCATATAAAAACCGTGATGGGGTAACCAGTTCAGGACACTGTCCGCCATGGCAGCCAAAAAATAAGTTCTACGCAGGCTGGCGTGAACCCATTGGCCTCCCACAGGTGGTGTGCTGGGCAATGCCCCGGTGGGAAATGGGATGGACCCGTCCCTCTGTGCCAAGATGAAGAAGCACTTCATCTAACGTGCGCAGGGCACTGACGG
>NZ_PINZ01000159.1:0-304 GCF_002810305.1 Halomonas sp. 141 | reverse complement strand
CCGGTAGCCGAAGAGGTTCTTGATGACATGAAACGGGTGCTCGACCTTGGCGCGGATGCTGGCCTTGGCCTTCTCGAATTCCAGCAGCAGCGCTTTCATGGGACTGTCTTCCATCTTCTTGATGGGGCCGCGCTTGGCGGCAACACAGCAGCGGGAGTCCGGGGCATCCTTCTCTTCGTCCAGGTACTTCCACATGCCGGTGTAGCCCGCGTCGCCGTATACCCGCTGTAAGCGTTCATTCCACGACGTTCTGCCACCCCGCTAAAATTCGCCCTAAAGTAACCTCACAGTTTCCAAGCGAGGT
>NZ_PINZ01000158.1:0-313 GCF_002810305.1 Halomonas sp. 141 | reverse complement strand
TGCTCAAGTGCGAACGCCCGGTGTTCCGGCGCAAGGGCACCGAGAAGCCCATCACCACACCGGCCCCGTTCAACGTGTTGGACAACAGCCTGGCCGACGTCAGCCTGCTGGCCGGGCTGCTGGTGGACAAGTTCCAGTTCCACTTGCCGCTGTATCGCCAGCACCAGCGCATCCAACAGGCCGGCATCACCGTCAGCCGCAGCACCCTGACCAACCTGGTCAAGCGGGCCATCGATCTGCTGCGCCCCGTAGTGGATGCCCAGACCGACAACGTGTTGCGCAGCCGGGTGCTGGCGATGGATGAAACGCCCAT
>NZ_PINZ01000157.1:0-313 GCF_002810305.1 Halomonas sp. 141 | reverse complement strand
TGCTCAAGTGCGAACGCCCGGTGTTCCGGCGCAAGGGCACCGAGAAGCCCATCACCACACCGGCCCCGTTCAACGTGCTGGACAACAGCCTGGCCGACGTCAGCCTGCTGGCCGGGCTGCTGGTGGACAAGTTCCAGTTCCACCTGCCGCTGTATCGTCAACACCAGCGCATCCAGCAGGCCGGTATCACCGTCAGCCGCAGCACCCTGACGAACCTGGTCAAGCGTGCCATCGACCTGCTGCGCCCCATCGTGGATGCCCAGACCGACAACGTGTTGCGCAGCCGGGTGCTGGCGATGGATGAAACGCCCAT
>NZ_PINZ01000156.1:0-316 GCF_002810305.1 Halomonas sp. 141 | reverse complement strand
TGCACGCCCTCTTCGCAGTCTGGGCAGCCGTACTTGATGCGCACATGGCGGATCACCTCGATCCGCGCCGGCACGACATGCAGTTCCTCACTGATCTCTTTGCCGATCTCTTTGAGCTCGGTGCCGTCGTGGTGGCAATGACGGGCATCCTCGGGGAGCTCGTGGATCACTTCGACGCGGGGCAGTTCGGGGGGTAACGCCACGCGGCCGCCACCCCCCTCTGTCAGGATTGATGTCGTGTCCCTTGTTACACTCTCTTAAATATTCAGGGGCGTTTGGAGATCTGTATGCCTCGCTATTCCGATGAGCGACGTCA
>NZ_PINZ01000155.1:0-317 GCF_002810305.1 Halomonas sp. 141 | reverse complement strand
TCTTTCGCTCGTTGCTCTCGCTCTTTCGTTACGCCGCGCTACGGGGGTGCCGCGATTTGCCGTGGTGACGTATTGGGCTGGATGTGGGCGACATACCGTAGCGCGGCGTAAGCGGAGCGCACCCGCGAAGCAACGCGCAGAGCGTTGCCGATGAGGGCACCGGGGGTGGCGGTGCCGTTTTGTGTTGCGAGGGCACGTTTGTGGTTCGGTGGCGCTATCGGGGCGGCTGGCGCCGCCCTCCGCGGGTGCCTCTTTCGCTCGTTGCTCTCGCTCTTTCGTTACGCCGCGCTACGGGGGTGCCGCGATTTGCCGTGGTG
>NZ_PINZ01000154.1:0-318 GCF_002810305.1 Halomonas sp. 141 | reverse complement strand
AACCCGAAGGAGTCTGGGGTTCGCAATGATAACGATTGCCGGATACGCTTGAGACGTATCACAATACAATTTACGTAAGAACGCTTTAAAAAACGTTCTTGTCAGCATGATATACATTGTTAAAGAGCGACTGCCATAGGCAGTGATAAACACGCTGTTCCTTTCATTTTAAAAAGAAAAAAGAAGGTCTTTCTTTTTCTTTCAACGTGAAAGCGCGTTTATCACTGCGCATCAACAGCATTCTGATCAGGTAATTCATTGTGAGCGCTTGCCGCGAGGGGAAGGCATCGTTTAAGGAGGTGATCCAGCCGCAGGTTC
>NZ_PINZ01000153.1:0-322 GCF_002810305.1 Halomonas sp. 141 | reverse complement strand
CGGCAGTCCTGTCTGATTGATCGGTTACCTGCTCCCCATCCTGAAACCGGACGTTGTTCACGACCAGCTCCAGCTTGCTGAACCCCTTGATGCGCTTCCAGCGTTTCTCGGCGCTCTGGAGCAGCTTGAAGACCATCGCCAGGGTCGTCGCCCGGGATCCGCAGTTCCGGCTGCGCTTGCTCCGTAGACGGACCGTGGCGAAGGTCGACTCGATCGGGTTGGTGGTGCGGATATGCACCCAGTGCTCTGCCGGGTAGTCATAGAACGCCAGCAGCTCCTCCCGATCCTTGGCCAGGCACTCCATGGCTCTGGGGTACTTGGC
>NZ_PINZ01000152.1:0-322 GCF_002810305.1 Halomonas sp. 141 | reverse complement strand
CGGCAGTCCTGTCTGATTGATCGGTTACCTGCTCCCCATCCTGAAACCGGACGTTGTTCACGACCAGCTCCAGCTTGTTGAACCCCTTGATCCGCTTCCAGCGCTTCTGGGCGCTCTGAAGCAGCTTGAAGACCATCGCCAGGGTCGTCGCTCTGGAGCCGCAGTTCCGGCTGCGCTTGCTCCGCAGGCGGACCGTGGCGAAGGTCGACTCGATCGGGTTGGTGGTGCGGATATGCACCCAGTGTTCTGCCGGGTAGTCATAGAACGCCAGCAGCTCCTCCCGATCCTTGGCCAGGCACTCCATGGCTCTGGGGTACTTGGC
>NZ_PINZ01000151.1:0-350 GCF_002810305.1 Halomonas sp. 141 | reverse complement strand
AACAACCAGGGGGAACGCGATCTGCGAATGACCAAGGTCCAGCAGAAAATCTCGGGCTGTTTCCGCTCCTGGGAGGGGGCGGAGATCTTCTGCCGCATGCGTAGCTTCCTCTCGACCGCCGTCAAGCAAGGGGTGGCGGCGCATACCGCACTGGAGCAACTGTTTGCGGGTGATGTGCCAGCCTTCATGCAGCAAGAAGCCCCGACTCAGCCAACCGGTGCTGAATAGTTACGGGAGCGTTAACAATTAGGCCAGCCATATGACGGCGGATACAAGGTTGAGTAGCGACTGGTAGTTTCTCGCCAGTCGCTCATAGCGTGTTGCCAGCCGCCTGAACTGCTTGATTTTCT
>NZ_PINZ01000150.1:0-357 GCF_002810305.1 Halomonas sp. 141 | reverse complement strand
CTCTACCGAGAAGTACCGCGTCGAACAGGGTGATCTGCTCATCAACGAGGCCGAGGTGGCGGTCGATGAGGAAGAGGTCAGCGCCCAGGATGACACGGTTGACGCGCCGGTCGAATCCCATCAGCCGGCCAAGCGCCGCACCCGTGGCGGCCGAGTAGCCCTGCCGCCTGAGCTGCCCCGCGTCGAAGTCGTCCATGAGCTCCCCGAAGATGCCCGTCATTGCCACCACGACGGCACCGAGCTCAAGGAGATCGGCAAAGAGATCAGCGAGGAACTGCACGTCGTGCCGGCGCGGATCGAGGTGATCCGCCATGTGCGCATCAAGTACGGCTGCCCAGACTGCGAAGAGGGCGTGCA